>NZ_JHVK01000018.1 GCF_000620105.1 Microvirgula aerodenitrificans DSM 15089
CGTCAGCCTATGCGAAGCAGTTAGCCGGAAAACCGGCTACATTAACCACCGGGCTCTAAAGCTGAGTGCTACTGAATCCGGGGTGACGTCGCAGCCGCAAAAACGGCTCAGCGGCCCAGCAGACGATCGACCAGCGCAATGTACTGCGCCATCGCGCCGTCAGTCGGCGTGCCCTTCAGCTTGTCCCAGGCGTCGAATTTCATCCGGTTGATGAAGTCCATCATGCCCGGCCGCTCGCCGGTGGCATCGCCGGCCGATGCCTGCTTGTACAGGGCGTACAGTTCCAGCATCGTCGCATTGTCCGGGCGTTCGGACAGCGATTGCACGTCGGCTTGCGCCTGCTGGAAACGGGTGCTCAGTTCGGTCGACATCGGCGCTTCTCCTGCGATTTCGGTGGTCATGACACTGAAATGTAACACGCCACCGCCCGTTTTCATACGCCCGTTTAAATCAGCCGCAGCATGCCGGCCGGCTGGGTCAGCACACCGAGCCAGGCCAGCATTTCCAGCCCGACAATGGCAAAAACCGCGGCCAGCACGTCGTCCAGCATCACCCCCAGGCCACCACCCACCCGCGAATCGATCCAGCGGATCGGCCAGGGTTTGAAAATATCGAACAGGCGGAACAGCAGAAACGCCGCAATCCAGCCACCCACCGTATTCGGGGCAAAGGCCAGCACCAGCATCATCGACACGATTTCATCCCAGACCACGCCACCATAATCGTCGACCCCCAGATCGCGGCAGGTGCGGCCGCAGGCATAGCAGCCATAGGCAAACAGCGGCACGCACAGCCAGGCGATCAGCAGGTCGGACAGCCCCGCCACCAGCAGCACGGCCATGATCGGACAGGCGACCAGCGTCCCCCAGGTACCCGGTGCGCGGCGCGCCAGACCCGCCCCGAAACCGAAGGCAATGAAGCGGTAGCTGCGCTGGCGGATAAAGCGCCAGCTGGCGCTATGCGAAGTGGTCAAAGCCATTCCTTTTCAAATGGACCGGTCGCTGTTGCGCATCAAGCAGGCGCAGGCCGGGAGCCGCGTCGATCACCCCGACCCGGGTCACATCAACGCCGGCGCGTGCGGCGGCGGCACGCACGGCAGCAGCCTGCGCTGGCGGCGCAGTAAAACACAGTTCGTAGTCGTCGCCGCCAGCGGCGATGGCATCGCGCCAGATGGCCCGCTCAAGCCGGTCATCGGTCGGCAGTGCATCGATATCGACCGTCGCCCCGACTGCAGAGCGTTCGAGAATATGACCAAGGTCGCCGGCAAAGCCATCAGAAATGTCGAGCATGGCACTGGCGATGCCGCGCAGTGCCATGCCGAGCCCGATCCGCGGCTCCGGCCATTCCAGCCGCTTGCGGCATTCGGCCAGCAACGGCGCGGACAGCCTGGCCTCGCCCGACAGATGGGCCAGGGCGGCTGCCGCCAGTCCCAGTTGGCCACTGACCCAGATCTCGTCGCCCGGCCGGGCGCCATCACGGCGGATCGCCTGGCCGGCCGGCACTTCGCCACCGATGGTCACCGACAGGGTCAGCGGGCCGCAGGTGGTATCCCCGCCGACGATATCGACACCGGTCCGCTCGGCCAGCGCAAACAGCCCGTCGCAGAACGCTGCGATCCACGCCTCGTCCAGCGTCGGCAAGGCCGCACCGAGCACGGCCCACACCGGTTCGCCGCCCATGGCGGCGATGTCCGACAGATTGACTGCCAGCGTCTTGTGACCCAGTGCGGCCGGATCGACATCGGCAAAGAAGTGGCGACCGGCAACCAGCAGATCGGTCGAGACCAGCAATTCAGTGCCCGGCGTCGGCACCAGCACGGCGGCATCGTCGCCGACCCCCAGCCGCGCCCGCCGGGCCGGTCGGGTGAAATAGCGGCGAATCATCGCGAATTCGTTCATCGAAGCGCCTACGTCAACAGCATGAAAACGAAAAAACACCCGCGCGAGGCGGGTGCATGGCGAATCGGCCGGAACGCTTACTCGGCGTCGGTCGACGGCTCGTCATCGGCCGGTGCCGGTGCCGGGCGCTTGCCGCGACGGTTGGCACGCACGGCGGCACATTCGTCAGGACGCGCTTCGGCAGCGAACTTGTCCAGCACGCCATTGACGAAGCGATGGCCTTCGGCGCCGCCGAAGGTCTTCGCCAGCTCGATGGCTTCATTGATGATGACGGCCAGCGGGGTATCCGGATGGCGCAGCAGTTCCAGCGCCGCCACCAGCAGCACCGCGCGCTCGACCGGATTGACTTCCTCCGGGGCGCGTTCGAAATGCTTCGACAGCGCCTCGTCCAGCACCGGGGCCTCGTTCAGCACACCGAACAGCAGTGCGCGGAACAGGTTCTCGTCAGCCTTGACGAAGTATTCGTTCTCGCGCAGGTTCTTTTCGATGGATGCAGCGGTCAACTGGTTCAGTTGCCACTGGTAAATCCCTTGCACCGCGAATTCGCGGGCACGTCGTCGTGCAGTTTTCATCAGTCGTAAAACGCTTTCTGGAGATTGGCCATTTCCACCGCGCAACGTGCGCAGTCGCGGCCCTTTTCATCCATGCGCGCCTCGGCCTGTTCATCGGTATCGCAGGTCAGTACGCCGTTGGCGACCGGAATGTCGAAATCCAGCCCGACCCGGGTCAATGCCGAGCCTGCTTCGTTGGACACCAGCTCGAAGTGATAGGTCTCGCCGCGAATGACTGCGCCGAGCGCAATCAGCGCGTCGTAGGCGTCGTCTTCGTTCTGTGCCATCGCCTGCAGGGCCAGCGGAATTTCCAGCGCGCCGGGCACGGTGACGAAGGTGATGTCATCCGCTTGCACCCCCAGGATGCCCAGCTCTTCCAGGCAGGCATCGCGCAGGCCTTCGCAGACCGGCAGATTGAAGCGGGCCATGACCACACCGACTCGCAGCCCTTCACCGTTCAGATTCGGTTCGATATTCACAACGTCAGCGCGCATGGCGACTCCCCGTGATGGATGAAAAGGCGGAAGGAAACACACCTGGGAAAGGGCGGCATTTTAAAGCGGATACCCGGCCTTGGCGAGCCGTGATCCAAAATGGCTGATGCCGCCCGGCCGGTTTCAGCCCCGGGTGTCGTCGTCCGGCAGCAGATAACCGGTCACTTCCAGCGAGAAGCCGGTCATGCTCGGCAGCTTGGCCGGCTTGGACATCAGCTTCATCTTGCCGACACCGAGGCGACGCAGGATCTGTGCGCCGATGCCGTAGATTTTCGGGTCCCACTTGCGTTCCGGTGCATCGACGACACCGGGGAAGGCACGCGCCAGCAGCGTCTGCCCGTCCTCGTCACGATGCAGCAGGATCAGCACGCCGGAGCCGGCCTCGTCGAAAGCGCGCATCACGCGCGGAATCGGCCAGCTGTGCGAATCGCATGCCGAATCCATCCAGTCGATGACCGACAGCGGTTCGTGCACGCGCACCGGCGTGTCGCGGCTGGCATCGATCCGGCCCTTGACCAGCGCCAGATGGGTCGCGCCGCTGGTCGCATCGCGGAACGCATGCAGCCGGACCTGGCCGTACGGCGTGTCCAGGTCGCGCTCGGCCACATGTTCGATCAGGCTTTCGGTCTGGCTGCGGTGGGCGATCAGGTCGGCAATGGTGCCGACCTTCAGTCCGTGCTTCTCGGCGAACTCGAGCAGTTCCGGCAGGCGGGCCATGGTGCCGTCGTCATTCATGACTTCGCAGATCACGGCGGCCGGCGTCAGTCCGGCCAGCGCGGCGAGGTCGCAGCCGGCCTCGGTATGGCCGGCGCGCACCAGCACGCCGCCGTTCTTGGCCTTCAGCGGGAAGATGTGGCCCGGCTGGACGATATCGGCCGGCCTGGCGTCACGCGCGACGGCAGCCTGCACGGTGCGGGCACGGTCGGCGGCGGAAATGCCGGTAGTCACGCCGTCGGCGGCCTCGATCGACAGCGTGAAGTTGGTGCCGTGCGACGAGCCGTTGTTGGCGACCATCAGCGGCAGGTTCAGCTGCGTGCAACGGTCTTCGGTCAGCGTCAGGCAGATCAGGCCGCGCGCGTGCTTGGCCATGAAGTTGATCTGCTCGGCGTTGACGAAATCGGCGGCAAGGATCAGGTCGCCCTCGTTTTCGCGGTCTTCGTCATCGATGACGATGACCTGCTTGCCGGCCTTGATGTCGGCGATGATGTCTTGAATCGGGGAAATGGTCATGGAAGTCGGCTCCGCCGACGGCGCAGGCCGTCAGCGTGGATAAAAATCGATGAAGGCGCAGCCACCATGGCGGTGGATGTCGCCGGTTTGCAAGGTCAGCGGCTGCCGGAACAACGGGCCGTCGACCACTACGGTATGGAACTCGCCGCCCTCGCCGCACGGGTCGACGCCCAGCGCTTCCAGTTCGGTCACGCAGTCGGCATCGAGGGTACGGCCGAGGAACGATGCCGGCAAGGCATCCTCGCGCACGGTGCTCAGCCGGGCGACAAAGCCCGCACCGATCATCTCGTCGACCAGCGAACGGCGCGATGCCTGCCACAGCGGCAACCAGGCCTGCAGGCCGGCGCGGACACAGACCTTTTCCTCCCAGAAACGGTGCGCGTCAAGATCGATGTCACCAAATACCACCTGCTCGACGCCGCGTGCGCGCAGGCCGTGCAGTGCACCGACAAACACCTGTTCGTAGTCGGCCCAGCTGGCCTGGCCGGTCAGCAGCTCGATGCCGAGGCTGTCGGCCTGTGCCGCCAGCACTTCGGGGCGCAGGCCATGCGAACGGCTGCGCTGCCCGCTCTCGTCGGACATGTTCAGCAGCGCCAGCGGGCGGGCGCCGGCGGCGATGGCGCGCCACAGCGCCAGAGCCGAATCCTTGCCGCCGCTCCACGACGCGGCAACGATCATGCCGCCAGACCGCGCTGCGCCAGTACCCGTTCGACCGTTTCCACAATGGCCTGGGTCTGCGGGTCGACCTCGATGTTGATCCGCTCGCCGACCCGGCGCCAGCCGAGGTTGGTTCGCGTCAGCGTTTCCGGAATCAGGTGCACGCAGAAGCCGTCTTCGCGCACGTCACCAACGGTCAGGCTGCAACCGTCGACGCCGACATAACCCTTGTTGAGGATGAAGCGCATCCAGGTCGCCGGCAGCCGGAACCAGACGGTGCGGTTGTCCGGGGTATCGATCACGTCGACGACCTCGGCGGTGCACATCACGTGGCCGCTCATCGCGTGGCCGCCGATTTCGTCGCCGAAGCGCGCGGCACGCTCGACATTCACCCGGTCGCCTTCACCGAGATCACCGAGGTTGGTGACGCGCAGGGTTTCCTGCATCAGGTCGAACGACACCTGATCGCCGTCGATCGCGGTGACGGTCAGACAGCAGCCGTTGTGCGCGACCGAGGCGCCGATGGCGAGACCCGGCAGCAAGTCCGCAGGCAGGCGGACGACGCGGGTCTGAAAGGCCGCCCGGCGCTCGATGCGCACGATTTCGGCGACCCCTTGTACGATTCCGGTAAACATGGCGGGACCATTCTGGAGAGAGGAAAACGACGCCCGTGTTCACAGGCACGGGACATCCGGACGCTCCGATTCTACCCGTCCGCGGCGGGGATGCCGACCCGCAGCCGGCATCAAAGCCGGATGGGTGGACAGCGGGCTACTTGTCGGGGTCGATTTCCGCTAGAATTCACTGTTTTTTCGGCCATTTTCCTCACTCCATGTCAGACATAACCGTTCGCGAAGCCGCGCGCCGCCGCACCTTCGCCATCATCTCCCACCCCGACGCCGGTAAAACGACGTTGACCGAGAAGCTGTTGCTGTTCTCGGGCGCCATCCAGCAGGCCGGCACCGTCAAGGGCAAGAAGGGCGGCAAGTTCGCCACGTCGGACTGGATGGAAATCGAAAAGCAGCGCGGCATTTCCGTCGCCAGCTCGGTCATGCAGTTCGACTACTTCGACAATGTCGTCAACCTGCTCGACACCCCGGGCCACCAGGACTTCTCCGAAGATACCTACCGGGTGCTGACTGCCGTCGACAGCGCGCTGATGGTCATCGATGCCGCCAAGGGTGTGGAAGCGCAAACCATCAAGCTGCTGAACGTCTGCCGCCTGCGTGCGACGCCGATCGTCACTTTCATGAACAAGTACGACCGGGAAGTCCGCGACTCGCTCGAACTGCTCGATGAAGTGGAGAACGTGCTCGAGATCCGCTGTGCGCCAATTACCTGGCCGATCGGCATGGGCAAGACCTTCCGTGGCGTCTACCACCTGCTGAACGACCAGGTGTTGCTGTTCGATGCCGGCGGCACCCGCCTGCCGCACGAATTCGACATCATCGACGGCATCGACAATCCGCGCCTCGACGCCCTGTTCCCGCTCGAGATCGAACAGCTGCGCAACGAGATCGAACTGGTCAAGGCCGCCAGCAACGAGTTCGACCTCGACGCCTTCCTCTCCGGCGAACTCACGCCGGTGTTCTTCGGCTCGGCCATCAACAATTTCGGCGTCAAGGAAATCCTCGATGCGCTGATTGACTGGGCACCGTCGCCGCGTCCGCGCCACGCCACCGTGCGTGACGTCGAGCCGGGCGAGGACAAGTTCTCCGGTTTCGTGTTCAAGATCCAGGCCAATATGGATCCGAAGCACCGCGACCGCATCGCCTTCCTGCGCGTGTGCTCGGGCAAGTACGAGCGCGGCATGAAGATGAAGCACCTGCGTCTGGGCCGCGATGTGGCGGCAACGTCGGTGGTGACCTTCATGGCCCACGACCGCGAAATCGTCGAGGAGGCCTTTGCCGGCGACATCATCGGCATTCCGAACCACGGCAATATCCAGATCGGCGACTCGTTCAGCGAAGGCGAACAGCTCGCCTTCACCGGCATTCCGTTCTTCGCCCCGGAAATCTTCAAGGCGGTCCGCATCCGCAACCCGCTGAAGATCAAGCAGTTGCAGAAAGGCCTGCAGCAGCTTGGCGAGGAAGGCGCGGTCCAGGTGTTCAAGCCGGAAAACGGCGCCGACCTGATCCTGGGCGCGGTCGGCGTGCTGCAGTTCGAGGTGGTCGCCCATCGCCTGCTGACCGAATACGGCGTCGAAGCCATCTTCGAGAACTGCGCGATCTGGACTGCCCGCTGGGTCAGCTGCGACGACCGGGCCAAGTTCGCCGAGTTCCAGAAGGCCACGGTCCACAACCTGGCCATCGACGCCGCCGGCAGCCTCAGCTACCTGGCGCCGAACCGCGTGAACCTGGAACTGACCCGCGAACGCTGGCCTGACATCGTGTTCCACGAAACCCGCGAACACGCGGTCAAGTTATCCTGATGCTGGAGACGGCGCTGGACTGGCTCAGGAACCTGCCGCAGGTCTGGGCCTTCGACCTGATCCGTTCGGCACTGCTGGTGGCCGTGCTGGTGATGCTGCGCGTGATTGCCGCGCGCACGCTGGCCGGCCGGCCGCACCTGAGCCTGGAATGGCGCCGTCGCTGGTCGGTCAATATCCGCAACGGGCTGATCATTTTCGGCCTGCTCGGACTGGTGGTGATCTGGTCGGCCGAGCTGCAGACCCTCGCGGTGTCGATGGTGGCCATTGCCGCCGCGCTGGCGCTGTCGCTGAAAGAGCTGATCATGTGCTTTTCCGGCAGCTTCCTGCGCGCGATGAGCAAGGGCTACAACATCGGCGACCGGATCGAGATCGGCAACTACCGCGGCCGGGTCATCGACATCAACCTGTTCGGCACCACCATTCTGGAGATCGGCCCGCGTCACGATGCCCACCAGCAGACCGGCCGTGCCATCACTTTTCCGAACAGCCTGCTGCTGACGCAGGCCGTCACCCGCGAAGACTACACCGGCGACTATCTGGTCCACGTGATCACGGTGCCGCTGAATGTCCAGGCTGACGTGCTGAAGGCCGAAAAGCTGCTGCTGGCGGCAGCGCAGGAAATCTGCGCGCCGTACCTGGCCGATGCCCACCGTCACATGGCGGCCATCGAAGCGCTCAGCCTGATCGATACGCCGTCGGTCGATCCGCGCGTGTCGATCAATATTGCCGATGAGAAAACCCTGCGCCTGAATCTGCGCATTGCCGTGCCACGCGCCCAGAAGCAACGCGTCGAGCAGGCCATCCTGCACCGCTTCGTCGCCGATTTCTTCGGCCATGGCGACAGCGAGCAGGATGCGCCGCGGCAGCCATCCTGACTTCCCTGCCCGCGACCGCCGGCGGGCCCGTTCATCAAGGAGCCGTCATGAGCAAAAGACCGGCCATAAAAACCTACGATCGCATCGTCTCGGAGAGCCTGGCCCTGTTCAATGAACATGGCGAGCGCACCATTACCACCAACCACATCGCGGCTCATCTCGGCATCAGCCCGGGCAATCTGTACTACCACTTCCGCAACAAGGAAGAGATCGTTTACCAGATTTTCCTGCAGTACAAACACTTCCTGACCGAGAGGCTGGCCGCCCCGGCCGACCGCGACATCAAGGTCGATGACATGGAACGCTATTTCGATACCGTGTTCCAGGCGATGTGGCAGTTCCGCTTCATGTTCTACGACCTGCCCGGCCTGCTGGCCCGCAATCCGCAGATGCAGGCCGAGTACCACCATTTCATCCATACCGATCTGGAAGAACGGCTGAACGCGCTGTTTCACCGCTTCGCCGAGATCGGCCTGTTCCGCATCGACGAGGAAGACATCCGGCCGATGGTCACCAATGTCTGGCTGGTGGCAAAATTCTGGTTCGCATTCGAGCAGGCATCACGGCCGAAGGAACCGATCAGCGAGGCGGCCGGCAACCGCGGCGTCTGCCAGGTGCTGGCACTGTTCAAGCCATATGTGCCTGCCGAATTCCTGCCGACCTTCCGCCTGCTGGCGTCGAAGTACACGGCTGCAAACTGAGCTTTTTCCGACACCGATGACCGACACCGACCTGCCCCACCGCTATCCGGACGACCAGCGCGACGCGATCTACCGCGCCATGCGCGAACGACGCGACATGCGCCATTTCAATGGCAGGCCGCTGGCGACCGACGTGCTCGAGCGGCTGGTCGGCGCGGCCCACCTCGCGCCATCGGTCGGCTACATGCAACCGTGGCGCTTTATCCGCATTACCGACGCCGCCCTGCGCGCCGACATCTTTGCCCTGGTCGAGCGCGAACGCCTGCGCACGGCAGCAACGCTGTCATCGCGGCAGGCCGAATTCCTGTCGCTGAAGATCGAAGGCATTCGCGAATGCAGCGAACTGCTGGTCACCGTGCTGATGCCCGACACCGGCGCGCACGTCATCGGCCGCCGCACGCTGCCGGAAATGGACCTCGCCTCGGCCGCCTGTGCAATCCAGAACCTGTGGCTGGCGGCACGGGCCGAAGGCGTCGGCATGGGCTGGGTGTCATTCTTCGATCCGGACGAGCTGGCGCAGCGGCTGGCACTGCCGGCCGGCGCCCGGCCGATCGCCGTGCTGTGCCTGGGCGACGTCGAGGCGTTCTATCCGCGGCCGATGTTCGAGGATGCCGGCTTTGGCGAACGGCTGCCGCTCGACAGCGTACTGTTCGAGAACGCCTGGCCGGCCGACGCGCAGCCGACGCCGGCCGCGTACTGAACGACGCTCAGCGGCACGGCGGCACCCGCCGCCCGCCGTAGCCCTGACCGATGCGGTCGAGCACGATCGCCAGAATGACAATGGCTGCACCGGCCTGCAGCCCGCGGCCGAAGTCCAGCGTCTGGATGCCGATCAGCACATCCTCGCCCAGCCCGCGCGCACCGATCATCGAGGCAATCACCACCATCGACAGCGCCATCATGATCGACTGGTTGATGCCGGCCATGATCGACGGCAGCGCCAGCGGCAGCTGCACCCCCAGCAGCAGTTGCAGCCGCGTCGGCCCGAACGACCATGCCGCCTCGGCCACATCATGATCGACCTGGCGGATGCCGAGGTCGGTCAGGCGGATCAGCGGCGGCAGCGCGTAGACCACGGTAGCGAAAATCGCCGGCACCTTGCCGAGTCCGAACAGCATCAGCACCGGGATCAGGTACACGAAGGTCGGCAGGGTCTGCATGATGTCGAGCAGCGGCTGCAGTACGCGACGCACGCCCTCGTAGCGTGCCATCAGAATGCCGGCCGGCACGCCGAGCAGCACGGTCAGGGTCATCGCCACCAGCATCAGCGCAAAGGTCTGCATTAGCGGGTCCCACAGGCCGAGACAGCCGATCAGGTACAGCAGCCCGGCCAGCAGCACCCCCTGCCGCAGGCGGCGGGTCGCATGCCAGCCCAGCAGCCCCATCGCCAGCAGCACCAGCCACGGCGGCAAGGCGCGCAGCGCACTCTCCAGCGGCAGCAGCACCCCGCTCAGCACCGACTCGCTCAGCGCGCGCAGCGTGTCGCCATAGTGGTCGACCAGATTGTCGACGAAGCGGTTGATGACGTCCTTGAACGACAGCGGAATGAACATGCGTACGGGGCTCCCGGCCAGGCACCGACGGCCACCATGGCGTCGGACCCCGTCACGCTAGCGTGAAAACGGCCGGCTGTCGCGCGCGGCCACGCTGGACACACAACAACAGCAGCACCAGAAACTGCGCAGGCTGCCCGGGCAATCTGCAACACCAGAGAACCTGGCGCATGGGTACCTCGATCGTCCTGCACGCGGCAGGAAGCAGCAGAACCCCGGGCAGGCAGCAGGAAAGCCGCAGCCCTGCCGGCCTTGATATGCAGACATGTCACGCCCTTCCCCACCATCCGGCCAGCAACCGGAAAACGTGGTGCGGGAGAGACAGCGGCAGGCGGGGCCAGCGCGAAAAAAAGGGCCACCCGGCTTCCCGACCGGACGACCCTGATCCAACGCCGTAATGCGCTTATTCGCCCAGGTAGGCTTTCTTGACCGCGTCGCTGTCGAGCAGCTCGCGCGAATCGCCGGCCATGGTGATCTTGCCGGACTCCATCACGTAGCCGCGGTTCGAGGCTTCCAGCGCCAGTTTGGCGTTCTGTTCGACCAGCAGCACGGTCACGCCCTGCGACGAGATCATCTTGATGATGTCGAAGATCTGCTGGACGATGATCGGTGCGAGACCCATCGACGGCTCGTCGAGCAGCAGCAGCTTCGGGCGCGACAGGATTGCGCGGCCGATGGCCAGCATCTGCTGCTCACCGCCGGACAGGGTGCCGGCCAGCTGCTTGTAGCGCTCTTTCAGGCGCGGGAACAGCGTGTAGACGTAGTCGATTTCCTTGTTGATCTCGGCTTCGTCATTGCGATAGAACGAGCCCATGCGCAGGTTTTCCTCCACCGTCAGCCGCGAGAACACCCCGCGGCCTTCCGGCACCAGCGACAGGCCCTTCTTGACGAAATCGTAGACCGGCAGCTTGCTGCAATCGTGTCCGTCGTAGGTCACCGAGCCGGACTTCGGCTTCAGCATGCCCACCAGCGTTTTCAGCGTGGTGGTCTTGCCGGCGCCGTTCGCCCCGATCAGCGTGACCATCTCTCCCTGGTCGATGTGAAAGTTGATGCCCTTGACCGCCTGAATGCCGCCATAGGCCACTTCGAGATTCTTGACTTCCAACAGGCTCATGCGTGGGCCGCTCCCAGATAGGCTTCGATAACACGCGGATTGCTCTTCACTTCGGCCGGCAGGCCTTCGGCAATCTTCTTGCCGTAATCGAGCACCGCGATACGGTCGCACAGCGACATCATCAGCTTGACGTCGTGTTCGATCAGCAGCAGGGTCACGCCGCTGTTGCGGATCTTTTCCATCAGCGCCTGCAGGTCCTCGGTTTCCCGCGGGTTCATGCCGGCGGCCGGTTCGTCGAGCGCCAGCAGCGTCGGGTCGGTCGCCAGGGCGCGAGCGATCTCCAGCCGGCGCTGGTGGCCGTAGCTGAGGTTGCGAGCCCGTTCGCCGGCAACCTTGCTGATGCCGACAAAGTCCAGCAGCTCGCGCGACCGCATGCGGATGCCCTTCTCTTCTGCCATGGTGCGCTTGTCGCGCAGCACGGCGCCGAGTGCACCGGTCCTGGTCCGCACGTGGCGGCCGACCATCACGTTCTCCAGCGCCGTCATCTCGCCAAACAGGCGGATGTTCTGGAAGGTCCGGGCAATGCCGGCCTCGACCACGATATGCGGCTTCTTGCGGAACAGGTCGCGGCCGTTGAAGGTGAACGTCCCTTCGTCCGGCTGGTACAGGCCGGTCAGCACGTTGAACAGCGTGGTCTTGCCGGCGCCGTTCGGGCCGATCAGGCCGTAGATTTCACCCTTGTTGATGGTGAGGCCCACTTCGTTCAGCGCCACGAGGCCGCCGAAGCGCTTGGTGATGCCTTCGATTTTCAGCAGTACGTCAGCCATGTCGTTGTTATCCCTTGAGTCCGTCGGCGGCTTGCGAGTCGGTAGCCGGTACGCCCTCGTCGAGCGCGTCGTGGAATTCCGCCTTGCGGCGCTTGTTCGGCCACAGGCCTTCCGGGCGCAGCAGCATGACCAGGATCAGCGCGAGGCCGAACAGCAGCATGCGGGCGTTTTCCGGATCGACCAGCATCTTGCCGAACACGGCCATCTGCACCGGGCCGATAACGTCACGCAGGATTTCCGGGGTAATGGTCAGCAGCACCGCGCCGAGGATCACGCCGGGGATGTGGCCCATGCCACCGAGCACCACCATCGACAGCACCATGATCGATTCGAGCAGGCCGAACGATTCCGGCGACACGAAGCCCTGGAAGCTGGCGAACAGACCACCGGACACGCCACCGAATGTCGCGCCGAGCGCGAACGCCAGCAGCTTGATGTTGCGGATGTTCAGGCCCATGGCACTGGCGGCGATATCGTCTTCACGCAGCGCCACCCAGGCACGGCCGATGCGCGAGTGCTGCAGCCGCGAGCAGATGATGACGGTGAGGATGGTCAGCGCCAGGAACAGGTAGTAGTACAGGTACACGCTGTTCAGGCTGTAACCAAAGATCACGTGCGACTTGCCCAGCGACACGCCGGCCACGGTCACCGGCTGGATCATGTTCACGCCTTGCGGGCCGTTGGTGATGTTGATCGGCGCGTTCAGGTTGTTCATGAAGATCCGCACGATTTCACCGAAACCGAGGGTCACGATCGCCAGATAGTCGCCGCGCAGCTTCAGCACCGGGGTGCCGAGCAGGATGCCGAAGAAAGCGGCACAGATCGCACCGATCGGCAGCAGGATCCACCACGGCCAGAAGATGTCGAAGTGCGGCGAGTTCAGCAGCGCGTAGCTGTAGGCACCGACCGCGTAGAACGCGATATAGCCCAGGTCGAGCAGGCCGGCGAAGCCCACCACGATGTTCAGGCCCAGCGCCAGCATGATGTACAGCAGCGCGAAGTCGAGCGTGCGCACCCAGGAATTGCCCAGCGTGTTGCCGACCAGGAACGGCAGCACCGCGAGCAGGATGCCGCAGGCGACGAACAGCGCGAACTGCTTGCCTTTGGAAAGCTGAATCATTGGTTTTCTCCTCGAATTCTTGTATCAGGCGCGTTCGGCGACGCGTTCGCCCAGCAGACCAGACGGGCGGAACACCAGCACCAGGATCAGCACCATGAAGGCGAAGATGTCCTGATAATTCGAGCCGAGGAAGCCCCCGGTCAGGTCGCCGATATAACCGGCGCCCAGCGATTCGATCACCCCGAGCAGCAGACCGCCGACGACGGCGCCGCCAAGGTTGCCGATCCCCCCCAGCACCGCGGCGGTGAACGCCTTCAGGCCGATGATGAAGCCCATGTGCGAGTGGGCCTGGTCATAGTTGGCGGCAACCATCACGCCGGCGATCGCACCGAGGCCGGCACCGATCACGAAGGTGGTGGAAATGATGGTGTTGACGTTGACCCCCATCAGGCCGGCGACAGCCGGGTTCTGGCTGGTGGCACGCATCGCGCGGCCGAGCTTGGTCTTCTCGACCATGATCAGCAGGCCGACCATCAGTGCCAGCGCGAGGAAGATGATCACGATCTGCAGATCGGTGATCGACGCGCCGAAGAAGTCGAGCGGGTTGTGCGGCAGCAGCGACGGGAACGAGATGTAGTTGCGGCCCCAGATCAGGATCGCCACGTTCTGCAACACGATGGAAAGGCCGATGGCGGTGATCAGCGGCGCCAGGCGCGGCGCATTGCGCAGCGGCCGGTAGGCCACCCGCTCGATCACGAAGCCCAGCAGCATGCAGGTCGGAATGGCGACCATGATGGCCAGCAACACCAGCACGGGACCCGGAAGTGCCAGCCCCATGCTGCTGAAAAGACCCAGCACGGAGATAGTCACCATGGCGCCGATCATGGTCACTTCGCCGTGGGCGAAGTTGATGAGCCCCATGATGCCGTACACCATGGTGTAGCCCAGCGCGATCAGCGCATAGATGCTGCCCAGCACGAGGCCGTTCAGTATTTGTTGCAGAAAGATGTCCACGGAGATTCTCCTCTTGCAGAACGTCATTGCGGCATTACAGATGGGTACTCTGCAGGCCGCTTGTTATAAGCAAAAACTGGTTTAATCCAGTTGATGATGCGCGGCGATTATGTAGTGGCCCCATGGGGCTGTCAACGCGGCAAAAGACGTTTTTAGCCAAATTTTCCGCTTTATATCCGTTGGAATAGAGGATAAATCGTTAAAAATGGCCGGGATGTAAAATTTTATGCCACGTATGGCACTATTTTCGTGCAAAGGAATTAGGCTGCCGCCCGATTTTGGCGCACTATGCTTTACGGTTTGCTGATTTCACTTGTCGGTTATGTTGCAGTTCCATGAATTGCCAGACAATTATACTGTCGACCGGATTTGCGCCGCGATGAACACAAAATCCGGCCGTTCCTGCCAGGCAACAATCAAGAACTGTGCCAAGTTGGGTAAATAGTCATTACCTTCTTGTTACACCGGATAAACGCACAACAAAAGTATGGCTCAACGCCGGAGGCCGGCCGGAAAAAGTCATGCCCGGGGCGCCATCAGGCGCCCCGGGCATTCCGGATACAGGCCGGCCCGCTGCCGATTACGCCAGCTGGAATGGATAGACCGATCCCAGGCACAGGATCTGTGTCAGCTCATCCAGCGCGCCGCGGGTCTCCGCCAGCAGTTGCGGGTCCGCGAAATCGCGCTCGCCCAGCCGGTCGCGGTAGTGTTTTTCGACCCAGCCCACCAGCCGCGCATACAGCGTGTCGTTGATCAGGATCGCCGAATTAACCGCCGCCAGTTCGGCATCGTTCAGTGCCACGCGCAGGCGCAGACAGGCGGGGCCGCCACCGTTCTGCATCGATTCGCGCAGGTCGAACACGCTGAGTTCCCGCACCGGCCCGCCACTGGCCAGCAGCGACTGCAGATAGGCCCATACCGCCGGGGTCTTGTGGCACTCCTCCGGCACCACCAGTCGCATACCACCGTCCGCCAGGGCCAGCAGCTGGCTGTTGAACAGATAGCTTCTGACCGCATCGCCGACACTGACCTGCGCCGACGGTACTTCGACCGGCACGAACTCGCCGCCCAGTACAGCCAGCTTGTCGGCCAGCTCGGCCAGCACGCGCGGCTGGTCGACGAAACTCTGCTGGTGATGGAACAGCACGTTCAGGTTGCCGACCGAGATCACGTCGTTGTGGAATACGCCGGCATCGATCACGTCCGGATCCTGCTGGGCATAGACCACGGCGTCGTCGCGCAGTCCATGGCGACGGGCGACCGCCTGGCAGGCTTCCAGCGTATGCCGGGCCGGGAAGCGCTTCGGCGCCGGCCGTGAGGCATCGAATGCCGAGCCGCCGTAAACAAAGAACGCCACGCCGGGCCGGTCATAGGCGGCAGCAAAACGGGTATGGTTGGCCGCGCCCTCGTCGCCGAAGTGCATCTGCGCCGGCAGGGCGGCATGGATGGCGAAGCGGTTCTCATCCGGGAACATCGCCTGCAGCAGACGCCGGGTGGTCGGATGCTCGATCGAACGGTGGAACTTGTTGTTCAGATTGGCCGGCGTGAAGTGCACGCGTCCATCCGCCGTATCGGCCGACGGGCTGACCGTGGCCGCATTCGCGGTCCACATCGACGACGCCGACGAACAGGCAGACAGCAGCTCGGGGGCGTCTTTCGCCGCCCGGGCAAGCACTTGCGCATCGCTGCCGGCAAAGCCCAGTTCGCGCAGCGCCCCGATCGCCGGCCGCTCGTGCGGCGCGAACACCGCCTGCGCATAGCCGAGATCGGCCAGCGCCTTCATCTTCGCCAGCCCCTGCAGGGCGGCCAGCTTCGGATTGGCGGTGACGCGGGCATTGCCGGTGGACGCGACATTGCCGAACGACAGGCCGGCATAGTTGTGCGTCGGCCCGACCAGCCCGTCGATATTGAGCTCGAACGCCATCAGAACGTCATCCCCGGGTTCAGTTGCGCCGGCAGCGTCAGCGCATCGGCTTCCAGCGAAGCCACCGGGTAGGCGCAGTAATCGGCGGCATAGAAGGCACTGGCGCGGTGGTTGCCTGATGCCCCGACGCCCCCGAATGGTGCAGCGCTGGAAGCCCCGGTCAGCGGCTTGTTCCAGTTCACCACCCCGGCACGACTTTCCAGCAGGAAGCGGTCATAGCTGGCACGGTCATTCGACAGCACGCCGGCAGCCAGGCCGAAACGGGTGTCGTTGGCCAGGGCGATGGCCTGGTCCAGCGTGTCATAGCGGATCAGTTGCAGCAGCGGGCCGAAATATTCCTCATCCGGCAGGCCGGCCACGCCGGTCACGTCGATCAGGCCCGGGGTGAGGATGGCGGCTTCTTCGTCGATGCGGCGCATGGTCAGCAGCGCCCGGCCGCCCAGCGACAGCAGGCGCGCCTGGGCATCGAGCAGTGCATCGGCCGCCGGCTGCGAGATCACCGCGCCGATAAACGGCGCCTCGGCATCGTCCCAGCGACCGACCTTCAGCCGACCGGTGACCTCGACCAGCCGGGCGACGAAGGCATCGCCAGCGGCACCGTTCGGCACCAGCAGGCGGCGGGCGCAGGTGCAGCGCTGGCCAGCCGACACATAGGCCGAGAACACGGTCTGGTACACGGCAGCGTCTTCGTTGCCACTGACATCACCGACGATCAGCGGGTTGTTGCCGCCCATTTCCAGCGCCAGGATCTTGTCCGGACGACCGGCGAACTGCCGGTGCAGGATCTCGCCGGTGGCCGAACTGCCGGTAAAGAACAGCCCGTCGATGCCGGCATGCCCGGCCAGGGTGATGCCGGTTTCGCGCGCGCCCTGCAGCAGACCGATCACGCCGGCCGGCAGGCCGGCCTCCTGCCACAGGCGCACGGTTTCCTGCGCGGTCCACGGCGTCAGCTCGGATGGCTTGAATACCACGGCGTTGCCGGCCAGCAGCGCCGGCACGATATGACCGTTCGGCAGATGACCGGGGAAGTTGTACGGTCCGAACACGGCCACCACGCCATGCGGCCGATGGCGCAGCACGGCCTGCGCGTCACCCAGCGGGCCGGTGCGCTCGCCGGTGCGCTCGGCATGGCTTTTTACCGAGATGTCGACCTTGTTGACCATGGTGGTCACTTCGGTCATCGCCTCCCAGCGTGGCTTGCCGGTTTCCTGGGCAATCACGTCGGCCAGCCGGGCCTGGCTGGCCTTCAGCAGTTCGGCGAAACGGCGGCAGACCGCCTCGCGCTCGGCGAACGGCAGCCGTGCCCAGGCCGGAAACGCGCGCCGGCCGGCAGCGACCGCCGCGTCGACCTGGGCGGCGTCCGCCGCCGACCCTTCCCAGACCACGCGGCCATGGGCCGGATCGACCGAATGCATGTGGGTGCCGTTGCCGGCGAGCCAGACACCATCAATGAACAGGGTGGTCATGCGGCTTTTCCTTCCTTGGCGCTGAGCGTGACGAAGCGCACGTGCTGACCCGGCTCGACCCGCAACGCCGAGGCCTGTGCCGGCGTCAGGTAGAAGCCGTCGAGATCGGGAGCCGGAGCATCGACCAGAATGGTGCGGAAATGCTCCAGTTCGGTGTTCGACACCAGCCAGGTCGCCAGCGGCGCGTCGTCCGGCATCGGGTCGACGATGCGGGCCGGCAGTTCGCGGCTTTCCTTCACCGCCCGCACTTCGCCGACATAGGCCTGAATGGTCGGACCGGCATCGAAAATGTCGACATAGCCCTCGTAGCGCAGCCCTTCGCTTTCCAGCATGGCCAGCGCCGGGCGGGTGTTGTCGTGGGTACGGGCAATGACCGCCTGCGCCTCGGGGGTCAGGAAGTCGATGTAGACCGGGTATTTCGGCATCAGCTCGGCGACAAAGGCTTTTTCTCCGACACCGGTCAGGTAGTCGGCATGGCCGAAGTCGAGACTGAAGAAATGGCGGCCCAGTGCTTCCCAGAACGGCGAGCGTCCCTCGTCATCGGAATAGCCGCGCATTTCGGCAATGACGATCTTCGAGAACAGGTGCGGGAACTGCGCCATGAACATGAAGCGGCACTTGGACAGCAGCGGGCCGTTCTTGTGGCCGCGATAGTCGGGGTCGAGGAACAGCGAACACAGTTCGGAATAGCCGGTGTGGTCGTTGGACAGGAACAGGGTCTCGTGCTGCGAGTAGATGCCAAGCTCCTGCGAAGCGTGGACCATGGTGCCGACGCGGTAGTTGTACCACGGCTCCTTCAGGCCCAGCGCGGCCTCCAGCCCGCAGATACCGGCGATCCTGCCGGTCTCGCTGTCCTCCAGCACGAACACATAGCCCTGATCGGCGTTGTCGAGCATGCCGGCGAACGACAGGTTAGAGCGCTGGATGCGGCGCGACAGGCGGTCCTCGTTGGCGGGCAGCGTGGTCAGGCCGGTACCGGTCTTCTGCGCCAGCGCCATCAGTCCTTCCAGGTCATTGAGTCCGATCGGTCGAATCACCATCATGCTGCGTCCCTCCCCTCACCCTGAAACTCGATCGCGCGGACCCTGTCGCCGGCCACGACCTGCAATGCCTCGGCGGCATCCGGCGTAATCCACAGCGTGTTGTCGCGGATACCGGCCTGCAGCAGCCCGGAGCGGAAGTCGACACAGCGCTCGCTGCTGACCAGCCAGGTGGCCGAGCCTTCGGGATGCACATTGTCGATGCCGACGCTGAACACCCGGCTCTTCGAGATCGAGCGCACGTCGCGGGCGCGAGCGGTCAGCACGGCACCGCCATCGAAGATGTCGATATAGTTGTCGGCCTCGAAGCCTTCGTCGGCCAGGATGGCAAACGGCACTTCGGCATCCGGATGTACCTGCCCCATCACCTGCTGCGCCGCATCCGGCAGCAGCGGCACATAGATCGGATAGGTCGGCATCAGTTCGGCAACGAAGGTCTTGGACTTGGTCGCCACCAGATGTTCAGCAGCCGCATAGTCGAGGTTGAAGAAGCGGCGACCGATCGCGTCCCAGAACGGCGACTGCAGATTGTCGTCGCACTGGCCCAGCAGCTCGGCGATCAGGCGATCGCTGAAACGGGCACGGTGGCTGGCGATGAACATCAGTCGGGCGCGCGACAGCAGTCGGGCACCGTCGCCGGCCATCACCTCGGGCAGCACGTGGAAACCGCCAAGCTGGGTCTGCCCGGTCAGGTCATGACACATGGTCAGCGCATGGATCTTGTTGTTGACCTTGAGGCTCGGGCTGGCATGCACCAGCGTTTCATTGCGGTAGTTGTAGAACGGCTCGTCGAAGCCGGCGCTGGCGACGATGGACGCGGTGCCCAGCACCTCGCCGTCCCGCTCAAGCACGAAGACATAGATTTCCTCGCCCTGGCTGGCGATATCGCTGGCAAAGGACGAATTCGACCGCTGGATGCGCTCGTACAGCCGTTCGCGGTCGTTGGGAAGACTGGTAACGCCGACACCGCTTGCTTCGGCAAAGTGCTCGAGCGCAGGCAGGTCCGATACCCGAATGGGTCTGACCAGCAGCATGATGCTTCTCCTTGTATTTCTTTATCGCGCGGGCCGGCAACGACTTCTTGCGGCCAAAAAAGCGGCGCCCCTGGAAGCGCCGTCTGGAATGCTTGTGCGGGACCTATTTGGCCGCGATGCTGGCCACGGCGGCCTTGAACCGCGCCAGACCTTCATCGATGTCCTGCTCCGGGATGACCAGGCTGGGCGCGAAACGCACGACATTGGTGCCGGCGACCAGCACCATCAGGCCCTGCTTCTCGGCCGCCTTGACGAAATCCTTGGCCCGGCCGGCGTATTCCTCGGCCAGCACGGCGCCGAGCAGCAGGCCCATGCCGCGCACTTCGCGGAACACCTTGTACTCGGCATTGATCGCATTGAGGCCATCGATAAAGCGCTGGCCCTTGGCGCGCACGCCGCCCAGCACCGCCGGGGTGTTGATCACTTCGACCGCACGCAGGCCGACGGCGGTCGCCAGCGGGTTGCCGCCATAGGTCGAACCATGGGTGCCGACGACAAAGCTGGCCGCTGCCCTGGCCGTGGCCAGCATCGCCCCGATCGGGAAGCCGCCACCCAGCGCCTTGGCCGACGACAGCAGATCCGGGGTCACGCCGTATTCCATATAGGCGTAAAGCGCGCCGGTCCGGCCGACGCCGGTCTGCACTTCGTCAAACACCAGCAGCGCGTTGAACTGGTCAGCCAGTTCGCGGGCAGCCTTGAGGAAAGCACGGGTGGCCGGCAGTACGCCGCCCTCACCCTGCACCGGTTCCAGCACGATGGCGGCCACGTCATCACCCATCGCTTCCTTCAGCGAGTCAATGTCGTTGAAGGTGCAATGACGGATGCCGCTCGGTGCCGGCAGAAAACCTTCGACGTATTTCGGCTGGCCGCCGACCGACACCGTGAACAGGGTGCGGCCATGGAAGCTGTTGCGGGTCGAGACGATGACGTTCTTCTGCGGACCGTAATGGTCGGCCGCATACTTGCGTGCCAGCTTGAAACAGGCCTCGTTGGCTTCAGCGCCGGAGTTGCAGAAGAACACGCGCTCGGCAAAGGTATTGTCGACCAGGGTCTTTGCCAGCCGCAGTGCCGGTTCGTTGGTCAGCCCGTTGCTGACGTGCCACAGCTTGCCGGCCTGCTCGGTCAGCGCCGCCACCAGTTCCGGGTGGCAGTGGCCCAGCCCGTTTACCGCAATGCCGCCGCCGAAATCGATGAATTCACGGCCCTGCTGGTCCCACAGGCGCGAACCGGCACCGCGGACCGGCACAAAACCGGCCGGGGAATAGTTGGGGACCATCACTTCATCGAAGGTGGCGCGGGTCACGGGAAACGACATGTTCTGATTCCTTGGTTCGGTGATGAACGCAAGCCTGCGTTCGAGTCGGGTTTGATTCTAATCAAACCACCATGACACGCAATTCCGCTTTGCGACGTGCAATTACACGACACATGGCAGTTTTGTGACATGTGGTTCATAAAAACCCATAGTAAGCGCGCAAATTGTTCGCTTCGCAACTTGCAGAACAATTGCCGGTGTACAGCATATATGACAGACACAAAAAACCCGGCCTGATGGCCGGGTTTGCTTGCGGGGGCAGCGGTTATTGCTGGACGCCGGCTTCTTCGTTCAGCACTGCCTTGATCGACAGGCGGATACGACCGCGTTCGTCGGTTTCCAGTACCTTGACGCGTACCGGCTGACCTTCCTTCAGATGGTCGGCGACGTTGGCGATGCGTTCGTTGGCGATCTGGCTGATATGCACCAGACCGTCGCGGCCCGGCATGATCTGCACGATGGCGCCGACGTTCTTGTCGAGGATCTTGACCACGGTGCCGTCGTAGACCTTGCCCACTTCGACTTCGGCGGTGATTTCCTCGATGCGGCGCTTGGCTTCTTCAGCACCTTCGCCCGAGATCGAGGCGATGGTGATCAGGCCGTCGTCGGAGATGTCGATGCTGGTGCCGGTTTCTTCGGTCAGTGCACGGATCACCGAACCACCCTTGCCGATCACGTCGCGGATCTTGTCCGGATTGATCTTCATGGTGTACAGGCGCGGTGCGTGTTCCGACAGTTCCTGCGGTTCGTCGATGGCCTGCTTCATCAGACCGAGGATGTGCAGACGGCCTTCCTTGGCCTGGTCCAGCGCCACGCGCATGATTTCCTTGGTGATGCCCTGGATCTTGATATCCATCTGCAGGGCGGTCACGCCGGCGTCGGTACCCGCAACCTTGAAGTCCATGTCGCCGAGGTGATCTTCGTCGCCGAGGATGTCGGTCAGCACCGCGAAGCGGCTGCCTTCCAGGATCAGGCCCATGGCGATGCCGGCCACGTGCGCCTTCAGCGGCACACCGGCGTTCATCAGGCTCAGGCAGCCACCGCAGACCGAGGCCATCGACGACGAGCCGTTCGATTCGGTGATCTCGCTGACCACGCGCATCGAGTAGCTGAAGTCTTCCTGCTTCGGCAGCACGGCGATCAGTGCGCGCTTGGCCAGACGGCCGTGGCCGATTTCGCGGCGCTTCGGCGGGCCCATGCGGCCGGTTTCACCGGTCGAGTACGGCGGGAAGTTGTAATGCAGCATGAAGCGTTCGGTGTATTCACCGGCCAGCGCGTCGATGATCTGCTCGTCCTGCTTGGTGCCCAGCGTGGTCACGGCCATGGCCTGGGTTTCACCACGGGTGAACAGCACCGAACCGTGGGCGCGCGGCAGCACGCCGGTACGGATCGAGATCGGACGCACGGTGCGGGTATCGCGACCGTCGATGCGCGGTTCGCCGGCGAGGATCTGGCCACGCACGACTTCGGCTTCCAGATCCTTGAAGATGCCCTTGATCTGGTTGGCACGCAGCGTGTCGGTGTCTTCGTTGATCAGCGCGGTCTTGACGTTGTTCCATGCTTCGTTCAGCGCCTGGCTGCGGGCCTGCTTCTGACGGATCTGGAACGCGGCGCCGATGTCGGCTTCGGCGATGGCCTTGATCTGGTTGACCAGTTCGGCGTCTTCGGCGGCCGGGGCCCAGTCGAACAGCACCGGGTTCACTTCGTCGGCCAGTTCGTTGATGGCGCGGATCGCAGCCTGCATCTGCTCGTGGCCGAACACGACCGAGCCAAGCATCACGGTTTCCGGCAGTTCCTTGGCTTCCGATTCCACCATCAGCACGGCGGATTCGGTACCGGCAACGACCAGGTCCAGCTCGCTGGTGGCCAGTTCGGTGCGGGTCGGGTTCAGGATGTATTCGCCATTGGCGTAACCGACGCGGGCAGCGGCGATCGGGCCCTGGAACGGGGCGCCGGTCAGGATCAGCGCGGCGGAAGCGCCGAGCATGGCCGGGATGTCGGCATCGACTTCCGGGTTCAGCGACATGACGGTCGCAACGATCTGCACGTCATGGTAGAAGCCGGCCGGGAACAGCGGGCGGATCGGACGGTCGATCAGGCGGCAGGTCAGGATTTCCTTTTCGCTCTGCTTGCCTTCACGCTTGAAGAAGCCGCCCGGGATCTTGCCGGCGGCGTAGGTGCGTTCGTAGTAGTCGACGGTCAGCGGGAAAAAGTCCTGACCCGGCTTGACATTCTTGTTCACGGTCACGGCGACGAGGACGACAGTGTCGTCCATGGTGACGAGCACCGAGCCCTGGGCCTGGCGGGCGATTTCGCCGGTTTCCAGAGTGACGGTATGACGACCGTACTGGAAGGTCTTGCTGAATTTCTTGAACACGTTGCGGATTCCTTAACGCGGTTGGGAGATGCAACGGGAACCCCTACATTTCAGTGCTGACCACGCCGAAATGTAGAGGCTCACCCCGCTGCGGAGACGGGAGCGTCGCGCCTGGGCGCGCTCCGAAAGAACAGTGCCGGCAGCGCTGTTGCCACCGGACAAAACAAAAAGGCCGCAAACCAGAGTCTGCGACCTTTCCGTATCTACACGCTTACTTGCGCAGGCCCAGACGGGTGATCAGCGCACGGTAGGCTTCAGCGTCGTTGCGCTTCAGGTAGTCCAGCAGCTTGCGACGGCGGCTGACCATCTTCAGCAGACCACGACGGCTGTGGTGATCCTTGGTGTTGGCCTTGAAGTGCGGGGTCAGGTCGTTGATGCGAGCGGTCAGCAGCGCAACTTGCACTTCCGGGGAACCGGTATCGCCTTCAGCGCGTTGGAAATCCTTGACGATGACGGCTTTTTGATCGACGGAGATCGACATGTAAAACTCCAGATAAACAAGGGGTTTGAAACCCCGGTCAAGTACGGCGAGCCTTGACCCATCCGTACTCCCTAAGCGGACACGGGCTTGTTGGCCAGCATCCGGTTCGGCCACAACAGGCCATCCTTGCGGATTTCACCCAGACCGATAAACCGCCCGTCTTCTGTGTACAGGCGGAAGTCCCGGATTATTGCATCATTCTCCCCCGCCCGCACGGTATTTTGTGCGGCCAGCGCAGGCTGACCATGGCAGAGGCGGTGAATGTCGGCATCATCGAGCACCGTGCGCGGCAGATGGGCCACCAGCACGTCGGGCGGCATCAGCAGCCCGTCGCGCGCGTCTTCCGCCACCGCTTCCAGTGCGTCCAGCGTCAGCGCGTCGGCAACTTCAAAACCCGCCGTCCGCGTACGGCGCAGTCCGGTCAGATAGGCACCGCAGCCCAGCACGGCGCCAATGTCGGCGGCCAGCGTGCGCACATAAGTACCCTTGCTGCACTGGACATTGATCACGGCGGTGTCGCCGTCAAACCCGACCAGCTCGATCGAGTGGATGGTGATGCGGCGCACCTTGCGCTCGATCTCGATCCCCTCGCGCGCGTACTCGTACAGCGCCTTGCCCTGGAACTTCAGCGCCGAGTGCATCGGCGGCACCTGTTCAATCTCGCCGAGGAAGCCGTCGAGCACCTCGCGCAGCCGGTCGGCGTCAAAGTTCACCGGCCCGACCGGGGTAATCTCCCCCTCGGCATCCAGCGTGGTGCTGACCGCGCCGAAGCGGACGGTCGCACAATAGCCCTTGTCGGCGTCGAGCAGAAAGGCGGAGAACTTGGTCGCTTCGCCAAGGCAGACCGGCAGCAGGCCGGTGGCCAGCGGATCGAGCACGCCGGTATGACCGGCTTTCTGCGCACGGTACAGCCAGCGCACCCGTTGCAGGGCGGTGTTGCTCGACAGGTGCAGCGGTTTGTCGAGCAGAAAAACGCCGTCCACGGGACGGCGGGGAATGCGAACTTGGGTCATGGGTCCGGTGTCACCGGCCGGTGCGGACACCGGCCGGAAAAGGGGTTCGGATGAAAGTGGCGCGGCCCGTCAGGACTTCGCTTCGCCTTCGCCGGCGTCTTCGTCTTCGGGACGAAGCTCGGCGTCTTCCTGCGCGACCCGGTTCAGCAGCGCGTCCATGTACAGGCCGTGCTCGATCGAATGGTCGTAGACGAAATGCAGCTGCGGCACGGTGAAGATCTTGATCGTGCGCGCAATTTCGCTGCGCAGCCAGCCGGCGGCGCGGTCCAGCGTGTCCTGGGTTTCGCTCGGGTCTTCGGCATTCATCACCGTGTAGAACACCTTGGCGTGCGAATAGTCGCGCGTGACCTCGACACCGGTCAGCGTGATGAAGCCGACACGCGGATCCTTCAGCTCGGAACGGATCAGTTCCGCCAGCTCGCGCTGCATCTGGTCGGCAATCCGGTCGGCCCGGGAAAAGCCTTTTTTCTTCGGCATGTTCTGCCTCCTAAAACAAAAGCGGCGGGCTTTCGCCCGCCGCGGGCCGGAAGTGCCGTTGCCGGCACGTCCCGCCATCCATTGCCATTACAGCGTACGGGCGACTTCGACGATCTCGTAGGCTTCCAGATGATCGCCTTCGACCAGATCGTTGTAGTGCTTCATCATCAGACCGCACTCGAAGCCCTGCTTGACTTCCTTCGCGTCGTCCTTGAAGCGCTTGAGCGAGTCGAGTTCGCCATCGTGCACCACCACGTTGTTGCGGATGATGCGGATGCGCGACGTCTTCTTGACCACGCCGTCGATGACCATACAACCGGCGATGGTGCCGACCTTGGACACGACGAACAGCTGCCGCACTTCGACCATACCGGTGATTTCTTCCTTCTTCTCCGGCGCCAGCATGCCGGACAGGGCGGATTTCACCTCGTCGATCGCATCATAGATGATGTTGTAGTAGCGGATGTCGACACCGCTGGACTCGGCAGCCTTGCGGGCAGCCGCATCGGCGCGGGTGTTGAAGCCAATGATGACGGCGTTCGAGGCAGCGGCCAGGTTGACGTCCGACTCGGTGATGCCACCGACGCCCGAGTGCAGGATCTGCACGCGGACTTCGTCGGTCGACAGCTTTTGCAGGCTGCCGGCCAGCGCTTCGTACGAACCCTGCATGTCGGCCTTGATGATGAGCGGCAGCGAACGGACTTCGCCTTCGGCCATCTGCGCAAACATGTTTTCCAGCTTGGCGGCCTGCTGCTTGGCCAGACGCACGTCGCGGAACTTGCCGGCGCGGAACATCGCGATTTCGCGCGCTTTCTTTTCGTCGGTCAGCACCATGGCGTCTTCACCGGCGGCGGGCACGTCGGACAGGCCAAGAATTTCGACCGGAATGGCCGGACCGGCCTGGTCGATCTGCTTGCCGTTCTCGTCGAGCATGGCACGGACACGACCGAATGCGGTACCGGCCAGCACGATGTCACCCTTGCGCAGGGTACCCGACTGCACCAGCAGCGTGGCCACCGGGCCGCGGCCCTTGTCCAGACGCGCTTCGACGATGATGCCCTTGGCCGGGGCGTCGATCGGCGCCGTCAGCTCAAGCACTTCGGCCTGCAGCAGGATCGCTTCCAGCAGCGCATCGATATTGGTGCCCTGCTTTGCCGACACTTCGATGAACTGGGTATCACCACCCCAGTCTTCCGGCACGACTTCGTAGCTGACCAGTTCCTGGCGGATACGCTCGGGATTGGCACCTGCCTTGTCGATCTTGTTCACCGCGACCACGATCGGCACACCGGCCGCCTTGGCGTGGTTCACCGCTTCGATGGTCTGCGGCATCACGCCGTCGTCAGCCGCCACCACCAGCACGACGATGTCGGTCGCCTTCGCACCACGGGCACGCATGGCCGTAAAGGCTTCGTGACCCGGGGTGTCGAGGAAGGTGATCATGCCGCGCGGGGTTTCCACGTGGTAGGCACCGATGTGCTGGGTAATGCCGCCGGCTTCGCCTGCCGCCACCTTGGCGCGACGGATGAAGTCGAGCAGCGAGGTCTTGCCGTGGTCGACGTGACCCATGACGGTCACGACCGGTGCACGCGATTCCTGGCGGGCTTCTTCCTGGCCTTCCGGCTTTTCCAGATAAGCTTCCGGATCGTCGGTCTTGGCAGCCTTGGCGATATGGCCCATGTCCTCGACGATGATCATCGCCGTTTCCTGGTCCAGCACCTGGTTGATGGTCACCATCATGCCCATCTTCATCAGCGTCTTGATCACTTCGGCAGCTTTCACCGCCATCTTGTGGGCAAGATCACCAACGGTGATGGTTTCCGGCACCAGCACTTCATGCACGACCGGATCGGTCGGTGCCTGGAAGGCATGCTGGCCGGACTGCTGCTGGCGACGACCACCCTTGCGGCCGGTCTTCCAGCCACCGCCGGCGTCGCCGCCGCGGGTCTTCAGACCACCACGCTTCTTGTTGTCGTCACGGCTGTCACGATGACCACCTGCGGCACCCTTCTTGGCACCGCCGGCCGGACGCCGGTCTTCACCAGCCGGAGCCGGACGGGCCGCGCCGCCTGCCGCACCCGGAGCAGGACGTGCACCACCCGGAGCCGGACGCGCGCCACCCGCTGCGGCGGGGCGAGCCCCGGCCGCCGGACGGGCGCCTGCAGCCGGACGCGCCGCGGGTGCGGCAGCCGGGGCTGCGGCACGCGGGGCTTCGACCGGCTTCGGACGTGCGGCTTCTTCCGCCTTCTGCTGGGCGGCCAGTTTGGCTGCCATGCGGCGGGATTCGCGTTCCTGGCGTTCGCGGATCAGTGCTTCCTGGCGCGAGCGCAGTTCGGCCTGACGACGTTCGTCAGCCGCGCGCAGCGCGATTTCCTCATCGCTGAGGATGGAGATCGGGCGAGCCGGAGCGGCTTCAGCCGGCGCTTCCTTTGCCGGCTCGGCAGCGGCTTCCTTCTTCGCTTCGGCCCTGGCCGGTGCCGGCTTGCTGTCGGCCACCGGGGCAGCGGCAACCGGCGCCGGGGCGGCAGGCGCCTCGGCCGGGGCAGCTTCCGGCTTGGCGGCAGCCGCTTCCGGCCGGGCCTCGACCACCGGTTCCGGGCGCGTTTCGACGACCGGTTCCGGGCGGGCTTCAACCACCGGGGCCGGCGTCACGTCGGCGACCGGCGCGGCTTCGGCTGCGGCGGTTTCCGCAGCAGCGTCTTCCGGGCGAACCAGCGTGCGTTTCTTCTTCACTTCCACCTGGATGGTGCGCGAGCGGCCAGCGGCGTCATTGGCGCGAATCTCGCTGGTTTCCTTGCGCTTCAGCATCACGCGACCCTTGTCGCCGCGCCCACCGCGCAGAAATTCCAGCAGACGTGCCTTGTCCTCACGCGACAGCGTGTCATCAATCGAGCTTTTTGCAACGCCGGCTGATCTCAGCTGCTCGAGCAACTGCTCGGGCTGCATTTTCAGCTCGCCGGCGAACTGTTTCACATTCGTCTCAAGCATGCGGTTTCCTGTTCAATCCTTCGTATCCGGTCGTCCGGTCCGCCGGGCGTCAATTCTGTTCGAACCAGTGCTCACGCGCCTTCATGATCAGGGCACGCGCTTCTTCTTCGGTGATGTTGGTCATGTCGGCGAGTTCGTCGACAGCCAGGTCGGCCAGGTCATCGCGGGTGACGATGCCGTTGTCCACCAGCTTGACCAGGATTTCCTGGTTGAGGCCTTCCAGCTTGCGAAGTTCCTCTTCGACGCTGTTGACCTTTTCTTCCGACGCAATGGCCTGCGTCAGCAAGGCTTCGCGAGCACGGCTGCGCAACTCGTTGACCGTGTCCTCATCGAAAGCGGCAATGCCCAGCATTTCCTCGACCGGCACATAGGCGATTTCCTCCAGGGAGGTAAAGCCCTCGGCCACCAGCACTTCGGCCACATCGGCGTCGACGTCGAGATTGTCCATGAACAACTGGCGCATCGCGGCGTACTCGACCTCGGTCTTTTCCTCGGCTTCGGCGACGGTCATGATGTTCAGCACCCAGCCGGTCAGCTCGGACGCCAGACGCACGTTCTGGCCGCCACGGCCGATCGCCAGCGCCAGCTGGCCCTCGTCGACCACGACATCCATCGAGTGGTTGTCTTCGTCGACCAGGATGCGTTCGACTTCTGCCGGGGACAGCGCGTTGATCACATACTGGATGATGTCGCCGGCCCACAGCACGATGTCGACGCGTTCGCCGGCCAGCTCGCCGGTGACGGCCTGGACGCGGGAACCCCGCATGCCGATACACGTGCCCTGCGGGTCGATGCGCGGGTCGTTCGCCTTGACGGCGATCTTGGCGCGGCTGCCCGGATCACGGGCGCAGCCACGGATTTCCAGCAGTTCGTCCTCGATCTCCGGCACTTCCTGCTTGAACAGTTCGACCACGAACTGCGAAGCCGTACGCGACAGGATGATCTGCGGCCCGCGACCGGTACGGTCGACGCGCAGCAGATAGGCCTTGACGCGGTCGCCCACGCGCAGGTTTTCCTTCGGGATCTGCTGCTCGCGCGGCAGCAGGGCTTCGAGCTTGCCCAGGTCGACGATCACGTTGCCACGCTCGATGCGCTTGATCGTGCCGGAAACCAGCATCTCGTTACGGTCGAGGAAATCGGTCAGGATCTGCTCGCGTTCGGCATCGCGGATGCGTTGCAGGATGACCTGCTTCGCGGTCTGCGCGCCGATGCGGCCAAATTCGACCGGCTCGACCGGTTCTTCCTTTACAGTGCCCACAACCGGTTCGACGCCGAATTCCTCGGCGTCGGACATGGCGATCTGCCGGCTGGGGAATTCGTGGTCGTTGTCTTCGACCACCGTCCAGCGGCGATAGGTTTCATATTCGCCAGACACGCGATCGATGTGCACGCGCACATCGATCTCGTCCTGACTGATCTTGTCCTGGCTGATTTTCTTTTTGGTTGCTGAGGCCAGCGCCATTTCCAGCGCGCTGAACACAATATCCTTGCTGACGTTCTTTTCACGCGCCAGCGCATCTACCAGCAGCAAAATTTCGCGACTCATGCATTCCTCCGAATTCTTGTCACCGCATCCCGGCCCACATCGGCCGACGGCCGCTTCGCCCGTTCTCCCCGATCAGAACTCGGGGTCGAGCCGCGCCTTGTCGATGCTGGCGAACGGAATGGACACACGCTCGCCATCGATATCGATATCCACATTCCCGTCGACGAGTCCGATCAGCACGCCGGCAAAATTCTTGCGTTGCCCGACCAGCACACGCGTCTTGATCTTGACCCGCTCGCCGGCGAAGCGGATATAGTCCGCCTCTTTCTTCAATGGGCGATCCAGCCCTGGCGAACTGACTTCCAGTCGCTCATAGTCCACGTTTTCGACGCTGAACAGGCGTGTCAGGTGATTGCTCACCGAAACGCAATCGTCCAGCGTGATTCCCGCCGGGCAATCGATGAACACGCGCATGCCGCCCCCTCGGGCCAGCTCGAAATCGACTAGTTCATACCCCAGGCCAGGCAGGGTATTTTCCAACAGCGTACGAACATCCATCCAATAGTTTCCGGAAATAAAAAATGGGCGAAACGCCCATCCCTAAACGATCGGATCATAACAGCTATCCGCGTCAAAGGAAACACTGTCCCCACAAGCGCTTACGCGTCGCCGACCACCGGCCCGGGCGCGCAACGCGCTTTGACGCGCAGGAAACTCCACGGCTATAGTCTCGATGTCAAACGATCGTTTGGTACACTGCAGCATGGTCATACACGACCCATACTAAATACGATCCGCTGCCGCCATCCGGCAGGCCACGCGGACAAGAGGAGGATGCATCCATGGACAAACCCTGGCTCAAGAACTATCAAAGCGGCGTCGCCACCGACATCGACATGAATACGTTCCAGTCGATCTCCGAAGTGTTCGCGCGCGCGGTCGGAAAATTCAGCGACCGCCCTGCCATGGCCAATATGGGCAAGATACTCAGCTATGCAGAACTGGATGCGAACACCCGCCATTTCGCGTCCTACCTGCAGCACACGCTGAAGCTGCCGCGCGGCAGCCGCGTGGCGATCATGATGCCCAACCTGCTGCAGTACCCGATCTGCGTATTCGGCATCCTGCGTGCCGGCTACACGGTGGTGAACGTCAACCCGCTGTATACGCCGCGTGAACTCGAGCACCAGCTGCACGATGCCGATGTCGCCGCCATCGTCATCGTCGAGAACTTCGCCCATGTACTGGACCAGGTGCTGGCCCGCACGCCGCTGAAGCACGTGATCGTCACCGGCATCGGCGACATGCTCGGCTTCCCGAAGCGCGCGCTGGTCAACTTCGTCATCCGCAACGTCAAGAAGATGGTACCGCCGTACCGGCTGACCGGCCACATCCGCTTCCTCGATGCGCTGTCCATCGGCAGCCGGCAGGCGCCGGACCCGGTCGCGCTCGGCCATGACGACATCGCCTTCCTTCAGTACACCGGCGGCACCACCGGCGTGGCCAAGGGCGCAATGCTGACGCACGGCAATATCGTCGCCAACATGCTGCAGGCCGGCGCATGGGTGAAACCGGTCGTGCGCGAAGGCCAGGAAATCATCATCACTGCGCTGCCGCTGTATCACATCTTCTCGCTGACGGCGAACCTGATGGTGTTCACCGAACTGGGCGCACTGAACGTCCTGATCACCAATCCGCGCGACATTGCCGGCTTTATCAAGGACATCAAGAAGTACCCGGTCACGTCGATCACCGGCGTCAACACGCTGTTCAATGCCCTGCTGCACCATCCGGACTTCAAGACGATCGATTTCAGCACCTGGCGCATGGCGCTGGGCGGCGGGATGGCAGTGCAGCGCGCGGTTGCCGAACGCTGGAAGGAGGTCACCGGCGTGCCGCTGATCGAGGCCTACGGTCTGACTGAAACCAGCCCGGCCGCGTGCATGAACCCGCTGAACCTGTCCGAGTACAACGGCAATATCGGCCTGCCGGTCCCGTCGACCGACATCGAAATCCGCTCGCCGGATGGTCAGCCGCTGGGCTTCAACGAGCCGGGCGAGCTGTTCATCAAGGGCCCGCAGGTCATGAAGGGTTACTGGCGGCGTCCGGACGAGACCGCCAAGGTGCTCGGCGCCGACGGTTTCCTGGCCACCGGCGACATGGCCGTGATCAGCGAGGACGGTTTCATCAAGCTGGTCGACCGCAAGAAGGACATGATCCTGGTGTCCGGTTTCAACGTCTATCCGAACGAGATCGAGGATGTCGTCGCGTCGATGCCGAGGGTGCTGGAAGTCGCCTGCATCGGGGTGCCGAGCGAGAAGTCCGGTGAAATCGTCAAGATTTTCGTGGTGCGCAAGGACCCGGCCCTGACCGAAAAGGACGTGCTCGACTACTGCCGCGAAAACCTGACGGCCTACAAGGTTCCGAAGCAGGTCGAGTTCCGCGACGAACTGCCGAAGACCAACGTCGGCAAGATCCTGCGCCGCGCACTGCGTGACGAGGAAACCGCCAGGGCGTAATGTACGGCCGCGACGCTTGTGGACAGTCTGCCGCCCGCGCCCCGCGCGGGCGGGACTGCTCCCAGGGCGGGCACCATCTGCCTCAGTGGCGTCGGTGCATGCCCGACTGACAGAAAATATTGTGAGCACGGCAGTCTGCCTGATTGAGCCCTGCCTCTTCCGTCCCCGCCGCCGCGGGGAAACCTCGCTGCGCTCGTCCGTTCTTCGTCGCGACGCTTGTGGACAGTCTGTCGCCCGCGCCCCGCGCGGCCGCTTTTTTATGTTGTCCGGCGTGCTATAGTCGCCGCGCCTGATTTCCCGGCACTGCCCCCGATCCCGAAGACGAAACCGATTTCAATGAGCACCCTTTACGGCATCCCCAATTGCAGCACGGTCAAAAAGGCCCGCGCCTGGCTCGACAGCCACGCGCAGCCGGTCACCTTTCATGATTTCAAGAAAGCGGGCCTGACGCGCGCGGACGTCGAGCGCTGGCTCGAACAGCAGCCGCTTTCGGTGCTGATCAACCGCAAGGGCACCACCTGGCGTGCACTGGACGAAGCGCAAAAGGCGGCCGCAGACGAGCGGGACAGTGCCATCGAACTGATGCTGGCCCGGCCGTCGCTGATCAAGCGCCCGGTACTGGAACATGGCGGCCGCGTGCTGGTCGGTTTTGACGAAACGGTTTACGCCGGGGTATTCGCCTGATGAATCCGACGCTCTCTCTTGCCTGCGACCTGATCGCGCGCGATTCGACCACGCCGGCCGATGCCGGCTGCCAGGAACTGATGATCGAGCGACTGGCCCGCGCCGGATTCACCATCGAGCGCATGCGTTTCGCCGATGTGGACAATTTCTGGGCCCGCCGCGGCAGCGACGGTCCGCTGCTGTGCTTTGCCGGCCATACCGACGTGGTGCCGACCGGCCCGCTGGACGCCTGGCATTCGGCACCGTTCACGCCGACGATCCGCGACGGCCACCTGTTCGGTCGCGGCGCCGCAGACATGAAAGCCTCGCTGGCCGCCTTCATCACCGCAATCGAGGACTTCGTTGCCGCCCATCCGGACCATCGCGGTTCGATCGCGCTGCTGATCACCTCGGACGAAGAAGGCATCGCCACCCACGGCACACGGCAGGTAGTCGAAACCCTGGCGGCACGCAATGAGCGGATCGACTGGTGCGTGGTCGGCGAACCGACATCGGCGAAAACCTTTGGCGATACGGTCAAGAACGGCCGGCGCGGATCGCTGTCCGGCAAGCTGGTGGTCAAGGGCATCCAGGGCCATATCGCCTACCCGCATCTGGCGCGCAACCCGGTGCACCTGCTGGCGCCGGCACTGGCCGAACTGGCCGCCGTCAGATGGGATGACGGCAACGCCGATTTTCCGCCAACCAGCTGGCAGGTATCGAACCTGCATGCCGGTACCGGCGCGACCAACATCATTCCCGGCACCGCCGAGCTGATGTTCAATTTCCGCTTCTCGACCGAGCACAGTGCCGACAGTCTGAAGGAACGCGTGCATGCGATTCTGGACCGGCACGGTCTGGACTATGATCTGGACTGGACCCTGTCCGGCAACCCGTTCCTGGCCCGCACCGGCCGGCTGATCGAGGCGGTCAGTGCCGCCATCGAGGCCACGACCGGCCAGCGCCCGGCGCTGAACACCACCGGCGGCACGTCGGATGGCCGTTTCATCAAGGATATCTGCCCCGAAGTGATTGAATTCGGCCCGCTGAACGCCACAATCCACAAACTCAATGAATGCGTGGCGGTCGACGATGTTGCCCGCCTGTCCGAGGTCTACCGACGCACCCTGGTCGCCCTGCTGGCCGACTGAGCAGCGCCTGAAGGCGCCGGCCCTCCACTGTTTCACCACGCCTTTCGCCGCCGCGAAGGGCGAGCCCCGCTGCCGCCGTCAGCGGGGCGTCGTCATTGCACCGGGAGCCGGCGGCCCCGGTATTTCTCTTACCGTCGAACCATAATACGAACATGGAAGTCCTGAAAATATTCATTGCGCTGCTGGTGCTGGTCAACCCGCTCGGCGCCATCCCGATCTTTATCGGCCTGACGCCGAACGCGTCGCTGGACGAGCGCAACAAGATCGCCCTCACCGCCTCCAAGGCGGTGGCCATCGTCATGGTGCTGTTCGTCCTGATCGGCGACGGCATGCTGAAATTCCTCAACATCAGCGTCGGCTCGTTCCAGGTCGGCGGCGGCATCCTGATGATGCTGATCGCCATCGCCATGATGAATGCCAAGTCGGCGCCGACCAAGACCACCAAGCAGGAGCAGGAAGAGGCCGAGTTCAAGACCAATGTCGCCGTGGTCCCGCTCGCCATTCCGCTGATGACCGGCCCGGGCACGATCTCGACCATCATCATCTACGCCAGCACGGCCAAGAACTGGATGCACCTCGGCCAGCTGATGATCGCCTGCCTGCTGTGCGCCGCCACCTGCTTTGCCGCCCTGCGCGCCGCCACGCCGATCAGCCGCATGCTCGGCCAGACCGGCATCAATATCGTCAACCGGGTCATGGGCATGGTGCTGGCAGCGGTGTCGGTCGAAGTGATCGTCAACGGCCTGTACAGCCTGTTCCCGAAACTGGCCGGCTGAGCGGACAGGCAGACGCTACAATCATCCGTATCGCATAAGCAACGGATGGTTCCGCCGTGTCTCCCCTCTCCCTTTGCGTGATCGCCGGCGACGGCATTGGTCGTGAAGTCGTGCCGGCGGCCTGCCGGGTGCTGGCACGCCTGCGTCCCGATATCGGCATGATCGAGGCCGAGGCCGGCTGGGACACGTTTCAGCGCGTCGGTCAGGCCCTGCCCGACGCCACCCTGGCCACGGCGCGCGCCTGTGGCGCCGTGCTGTTCGGCGCCGTATCGTCGCCATCACACAGGGTCGACGGCTATCGCTCGCCGATCGTCGCGCTGCGCCGTGCGCTGGATACCCATGCCAATCTGCGACCGGTCAGGCCGCTGGGCGGCATCGGGCGTCCGGATGTCGATCTGCTGATCGTGCGCGAGAACACCGAAGACCTGTATATCGGCGAGGAGCGCAGCGATGGCGACACTGCCGAGGCCATCAAGCGCATTACCCGCCATGCCAGCGAGCGGGTCGGCCGCGTGGCCGCCCGGCTTGCCGCCGGGCGCGGCGGCAGACTGACCATCGTCCACAAGGCCAATATCCTGCCGCTGACCGACGGCCTGTTCCGCGACAGCGTCCGCGCCGCAGCCAGTGGCTGGCCGGCGCTGACGCTCGACGAATGCCTGGTCGACACCGCCGCGCTGCGCCTGGTCCAGCACCCGGAACACTTCGACGTGCTGGTCGCGCCGAATCTGTACGGCGACATCCTGTCCGACCTGGCCGCTGCCCATGCCGGCGGCCTCGGCCTTGCCGCATCGCTGAATCTCGGCGAACAGTGCGCCATCGCCGAACCGGTGCATGGCTCGGCCCCCGATATCGCCGGACGCGGCATCGCCAACCCCGCCGCCACCTTCGCCTCGCTGGCCCTGCTGCTGCGCCACCACTGGCGCGATGCGGACAGCGCGTCCCGGCTGGATGCCGCCATCGACCACGTGCTGGCACAGGGAATCCGCACACCGGACCTTGGTGGCGACGCCAGCTGCGAGCAGGTGACCCGGGCCGTCTGCGACGCCGTGCTTGCCAGCCGCTGATTTGCGCAAACGAACCCGCAACGAACAAAATCGCGGGCAATAATTTGATAAAACGCAAAAAATCGCCCCGGACAGGCGCGATAATGAATCAGATCCTCTTCATATGTATTCGTTTTCGAAACGGAGCCTGCCATGAACGCGCGCGACACGATGCTCTCTCCCTCCATTGATCCCTGGACGGGTTTCGCTCCCGGCGTCTGGCAGCAGCAAGTGGACGTCCGCGACTTCATTCAGCGCAACTACACACCCTATGACGGCGACGAGCGCTTTCTGGCGCCGGCCACCGAGCGGACCCGGGCACTGTGGCAGGCACTTGGCAGCTTGCTGGCACAGGAACGCGAACGCGGCGTGCTTGATGTATCGACCGACAGGCCGGCCGGCATCACCGCTCATGCGGCGGGGTATATCGACCGCGGGCAGGAACTGATTGTCGGCCTGCAGACCGATGCGCCACTGAAACGCGCCATCATGCCGAATGGCGGCCTGCGCATGGTCGAAAGCGGGCTGAAGGCCTATGGCTTCGAGCTCGATCCGGCCATCCGCGACATCTGGACCCGCCATCGCAAGAGCCATAACCAGGGCGTGTTCGACATCTACAGCCCTGACGTGCTGGCCGCGCGCAAGTCGGCCATCATCACCGGGCTGCCGGACGCCTATGGTCGCGGCCGCATCATCGGCGATTACCGGCGCGTCGCGCTGTATGGGACAGACGTGCTGCGCGAGCACAAACAGCACGAATTCCATGCGCTGGACAACAGCGTGTTTACCGATGACGTCATGCGCCTGCGCGAGGAACTCAGCGAGCAGTGGCGCGCGCTGGACGAATTGCGGCAGATGGCCGCCAGCTATGGTTTCGATATCAGCCGCCCGGCAGCCACTGCCCGCGAAGCGGTGCAATGGACTTATTTCGCCTATCTGGCCGCCGTCAAGGAGCAGAACGGGGCCGCAATGTCGATCGGCCGCATCTCGACCTTCCTCGACATCTACCTGCAGCGTGATCTCGACGCCGGCCTGCTCGACGAAGCCGGCGCGCAGGAGTTGGTCGACGATCTGGTCATCAAGCTGCGCATAGTCCGCTTCCTGCGCACGCCGGAATACGACCAGCTGTTTTCCGGCGACCCGACCTGGGTAACCGAATGCGTCGGTGGCATCGGCGAGGATGGCCGTCCGCTGGTAACCCGCAACAGTTTCCGTTTCCTCAACACCCTGTACAACCTCGGCCCGGCGCCGGAACCGAACCTGACCGTGCTGTGGAGCGTGCAGCTGCCGCGCGGCTTCAAGGACTTCGCGGCCCGGGTGTCGATCGAAACCAGTTCGATCCAGTACGAAAACGATGACCTGATGCGGCCGAAATGGGGCGACGACTACGGTATCGCCTGCTGCGTGTCGGCCATGCGCATCGGCAAGCAGATGCAGTTCTTCGGCGCGCGCGCCAATCTGGCCAAGGCCCTGCTGTATGCAATCAACGGCGGCGTCGATGAAAAGAGTGGCGTCACCGTCGCCACCGGTTTCGAGCCGATCCGCAGCGACGTCCTCGACTACGACGAGGTAATGGCAAAGTTCGACCCGATGATGGACTGGCTGGCCGCAACCTACGTCAAGGCGCTGAACAGCATCCACTACATGCACGACAAGTACGCGTACGAACGCATCGAGATGGCGCTGCACGACCGCGATATCGTCCGCACCATGGCCTGCGGCATCGCCGGGCTGTCGGTCGCGGCCGATTCGCTGTCGGCCATCCGCCATGCCACCGTCCACGTGATCCGCAACGAGGCCGGCCTTGCCGTCGACTTCCGCATCGATGGCGACTACCCGGCCTACGGCAACAATGACGACCGTGCCGACCGCATCGCCGTGGCACTGACGGAAAGCTTCATGCGCAAGATCGCCGCGCAGCCGTATTTCTATCGCCATGCAAAACCGACCCAGTCAGTGCTGACCATCACCTCGAATGTGGTGTACGGCAAGAAGACCGGCAATACGCCGGACGGCCGCCGCGATGGCGAACCGTTTGCACCGGGCGCCAATCCGATGAACGGCCGCGACGTCAAAGGCTTTGTCGCCGCCGGCGCCTCGGTAGCCAAGATCCCGTATGACGCGGCGCTGGACGGCATCAGCTGGACCGCGTCGGCAACGCCGGACGCACTGGGTCGCAGCGATGCCGAGCGCATCCGCAATCTGGGCAACTGCCTGGACGGTTTCGCTGCCGCCGGCGGCTTCCATGTCAACGTCAACGTGTTCAGGCGCGAGACGCTGGTCGATGCCATGCAGCACCCGGAACGCTATCCGCAGCTGACCATCCGCGTGTCCGGTTATGCGGTGAATTTCATCAAGCTGACCCGCGAGCAGCAGCTGGACGTGATCAACCGGACTTTCCACGGTGCGATGTGAACGACTGTGGCTACCTGCATTCGGTAGAAAGCGGCGCGGCGGCTGACGGGCCGGGCGTCCGGCTGGTTTTCTTCCTGTCCGGCTGCCAGTTCCGCTGCCTGTACTGTCACAACCCGGATACCTGGAAGCTGCATCACGGCCGACCGGTCACGGTCGACCAGGCCATGGCCGAGGTCGAACCGCTGGCCGGCTTTCTGCGCCTGACCGGCGGCGTCACCATCTCCGGCGGCGAACCGCTGATGCAAGCGGCGTTCGCCGGCGCGCTGTTCCGGCGCTGCCGGGCGCTCGGCCTGCATACGGCACTGGATACCCAGGGTTTTCTGCATGCCGACGTCAGCGACGACTGGTTCGATCCGGTCGATCTGGTGCTGCTCGACATCAAGCACAGCGACCCGGCCCGCTACCAGGCGCTGACCGGCCAGCCGCTGCAACCGACACTGGACTTCGCCCGCCGGCTGGTCCGGCTCGGCAAGAAGATGTGGATCCGCTACGTGCTGGTGCCGGGCTGTACCGATGACGTCGCCGATGTCGAGCGGCTGGCCGACTTTGTCGCCACGCTCGGCGATGCGGTCGAGCGCGTCGACATCCTGCCGTTCCACCAGCTCGGCGCACACAAGTGGGCCGAACTCGGCCTCGACTACCGGCTGGCGGACACCTGTCCGCCGTCACCGGCGCTGCTGGCCCGCGTCCAGCGCCAGTTCGCGGACCGGGGCCTGACGGTGTATTGATTACCGGCTGCGATCTGTCTCGGCCAAGCCACAGATCGACCCTCGCCAGCCCCCTGCGCTGGCGTCGCTGCCGGCACTTGTCCCAGTCTCTACCGGGCATGCGGCACGGCGGCTGTCGGCGCCCCCTCCTCCCCGGATTGCTTCCCTTTCCCGCTGCATGCGCTCACTCATTCATTTTGTAATTTATAAGTTACAATAAGGTGTGCATGGCCATGGAACTCCATCGTTATCAATGTCCCGATGGCACCATCCCGCTGACAAACTGGCTGGACGGACTACGGGATGCACGACTAAGAGCGAAGCTGGAAATCCGTTTCCGCAGGCTAAGTACAGGGTTGCTGGGTGACATCAAGCCTGTTGGCGAAGGGGTACTGGAACTCCGTGAGAATTGGGGTGCCGGTTACCGCGTCTACCTGGGCCGACATGGCACGCAGCTTGTCGTCCTGCTGTGTGGAGGCGACAAGCGCACCCAGGATGCAGATATCAGGCAGGCCAGAGAATACTGGCGAGACTGGAAGCAGAGGAATACATGAGTACAAAAAAGCATGTCGCTTCGGTACCTCACCATGAAGCAACACTCGCTGAACTGCGCACAGACCGCGCTTTTGCTGTCGAGTACCTGAGACTGGCACTGGAAGAACTGGATGATCCGGGCCACCGCGCGGCCGGCCTGCTGGCACTGCGCGATGTAGCGGAAGCGCATGGCGGACTGGCCGCCATTGCACAGGAAGCTGGTATTACCCGTGAGGCGCTGTACCGCGCCTTGTCGCCCAATGGCAACCCGACGCTGAAAACCCTGCTGGCTGTACTGCACGCAGTGGGAATGCGACTGTCTGTCGCGCCCGCTCCCGCGCACGACTGACATCACCCCGCCCGAAGCTGGCTATCCCGCTTTGTGGGTGAAAAGAGTGGCGTCAGGGCGGCATGAAAAAACCGCCCCCGGTTGAGACAGGAGGCGGTTTTTCGTATTGGTGCCCGAGGCCGGGGTCGAACCGGCACGACCGAAGTCGAGGGATTTTCTTGCCACTTCGGCTTTCGCCGCCAGCGCAAGCGCTGTTCGTGGTCTGGAGCACGCCTTCACCATAGCCTTGCGGCCACAGGTGCCCGCCGTCTGCTCTCTACACCTTCCCGCGAATCGGATGATCCGGGGCTTGGCTCGGCGTTGGCTCGGCTGCATGACAGCCAGGGCGTTCACCGAATTTGACGGGCGTCACCTTCGGGGTTTCCCCCGGAGGGCTCAAATTTTCAAGTCCCTTGTGTCTACCAGTTTCACCACTCGGGCTGGCAGGGGGCAGATTCTAACCGACCTGCCCATCGCCGGCAAAGACGCCGGCGTCGGGCAGATCAGCGTTCAGGCGCTCAGAAGGCCGGAACGATCGCGCCCTGGTACTTTTCCTGCAGGAATTTCTTCACGGCCGGGCTGGTCAGGGCAGCAGCCAGCTTCTTCATTGCCGGCGACTTGGCATTGTCCGGGCGGGCAACCAGGATGTTCACGTACGGCGACTGCTTGCCTTCGATCGCCAGCGCATCCTTGGTCGGGTTCAGCTTGGCGGCCAGCGCGTAGTTGGTGTTGATCAGCGCCAGATCGACCTGATCCAGCACGCGCGGCAGCGTGGCGGCTTCCAGTTCCTTGAACTTCAGGTTCTTCGGGTTGCTGGCGATGTCCTTGGGGGTGGCCAGGATGTTGCTCGGGTTCTTCAGCTTGATGACCTTGGCCTTGTCCAGCAGCAGCAGCGCGCGGCCACCATTGGTCGGGTCGTTCGGGATTGCGACCACGGCGCCGGACTTCAGGTCGGCCAGCTTCTTGATCCTGGTCGAGTAGGCGCCGAACGGTTCGACGTGCACGCCGACCACCGACACCAGATTGGTGCCCTTGCCCTTGTTGAACTCGTCCAGGTACGGCTTGTGCTGGAAGAAGTTGGCATCCAGGCGCTTCTCGGCGACCTGCACGTTCGGTTGCACGTAGTCGGTGAACACCTTGACTTCCAGATCGACGCCTTCCTTGGCCAGGACCGGCTTGACGAATTCGAGGATTTCCGCGTGCGGCACGGCGGTGGCAGCCACGGTCAGTTTGTCAGCGGCGTGAACCTGGAACGCGGCGACGGTAGCGAGTACAGCGAGCAGTTTTTTCATGACAAGCCTTTTTGGGACGAGAGAGGACACCCGGTCCCACGGACCGGGGGACAGAAAAACGGTTATTTGCGGGAGAAATGCTGGACCAGGCGGTCGCCGATCATCTGCAGCACCTGCACCATGATCAGCAGCAGGACCACGGTGACGATCATCACGTCAGTCTGGAAGCGCTGGTAGCCATTGCGCACCGCCAGATCGCCGAGGCCACCGCCGCCAACCAGGCCGGACATGGCCGAGTACGACACCAGGGTGATGGCAGTCACGATCACGCTGGCCAGAATGCCCGGCAGCGCTTCTGGCAGCAGAGCGTTGATCACGATCTGCCGGGTGGTCGCGCCCATGGCCTGCGACGCCTCGATAATGCCGCGGTCGACTTCGCGCAGCGCCGTTTCCACCAGCCGGCCGAAGAACGGCGTGGCACCGACCACCAGCGGCGGAATGACGCCGGCCACGCCGATCGAGGTGCCGGTCAGCAGCACTGTCAGCGGAATCATCGCAATCAGCAGAATCACGAACGGCAGCGAACGCAGCAGGTTGGTGATGAACGACAGCATCGAATACAGCCGCGGGCTGTCGAGCAGTTGCTGCTTGCTGGTCAGGAACAGCAGCACGCCCAGCGGCAGCCCGAACACCACGGTAAACACCAGCGACACCGCCACCATGATTGACGTGTCCTCGGTCGCCAGCCAGATATCCATCCAGTCGACATTGGTAAACAGATCGGCAAACATCGCGTTCATGCGCGCAGTTCCTCCACAATCACGCCGAATTCGGCAATCTGACGCAACGCGGCATCCTGGTCCCCCCCCGACAGCGCCAGAATCATCTGGCCATACGGGGTGTCCTTGATGCGGTCGATGCGGCCGGACAGGATGCTGAAGTCCATCCCGGTACTGCGCGCGACCTGGACCAGCACCGGGTCATAGGTGCTTTCACCACGGAAGGTCATGCGCACGATGCGGCCCGGCACCTGGGCGAAGTCGGCGTACTGTTCGTTCTCGTCGACATGCTCGGTTTCCTGCACGAAACGCCGCGTGGTCGTGTGCTGCGGGTGCAGGAACACGTCGGCGGCATTGCCGCTCTCGACCACCTGACCACGATCCAGCACCGCGACCTTGTCGCAGATGCGGCGGATCACGTCCATTTCATGCGTAATCAGCACGATGGTCAGCCCGAGTTCGCGGTTGATCTCCGCCAGCAGTTGCAGCACCGACTGGGTGGTTTCCGGGTCCAGCGCGCTGGTCGCTTCGTCACACAGCAGGATTTTCGGGTCGGTTGCCAGCGCGCGGGCGATGCCGACGCGCTGCTTCTGCCCGCCGGACAGCTGGTTCGGATACTTGTCGGCCTGTTCGCGCAGTCCGACCCGGTCGAGCAGTTCCAGGACCCGCTTGCGGATCTCGTCCCGGGACCGGGTGCCGCTGATCTTCAGCGGAAAGGCCACGTTGTCGGCCACCGTCTTTGACGACAGCAGGTTGAAATGCTGGAAGATCATGCCGACACGCTGACGCAGCCGGCGCAGTCCTGCCGCATCGAGTGCGGTCACGTCCTCGCCGTCGATAACGACCCGGCCGGCAGTCGGACGCTCCAGCAGATTGATCAGCCGGACCAGGGTGGATTTGCCCGCACCGGAACGGCCGATGATGCCGTAAATCTCCCCGTCCTCGATCGACAGCGTGGTCCGGGCTACTGCCTGGAACGTGCCGCCGTCAGGCCGGGTGTAGGTCTTTTCGACCTCGATTAGTTCAATCATGCTCACACTTTCCGTGCCGGTCCGGCACGGCCTGAAATACAAAAGCCCGCCGATGACGATCATGGCGGGCTTCAAGAACGGCTGGCACTGGGGGCGCAATAGGCACCCCTGACGCTTTAGCAGTTTTTACGCCCGCAAGCTGTGATCAAATCGGCGTAGAAGAATGCGGCTATCGTGCCGCGTCGCTTCTATATTGTCAAATTCAAATATAACAGATGTTTATAACAAAAATGTTCTTTAGAACCGGATTTACTGTGCATCAGTGCCCAAAGCTGAACGGCGAACGCACATAGAACGGATCAAGCGCATCGAAACGACGCTTGCCCTGTCGGCGCGGCACGCGCTTTTCCAGTCGGTCCATGGCCTTGTACGCAAACCAGACCCACAGCGGCATCAAGAAGAAATAACCCAAAACGATATAAGCGATAACGGTCGCCATGATTTCCTACCTCCTGCGGCGAATTATCTCAAAAATCAGTCGCTTACTCGTCCATGACAAGGACAAGGATTTATGTTTCCGCGACCTGGCCCGGGTAGCGCTGGCGCTCGGGCACCGCTCCGGTACCCTGCCGCCTGCCCTTGCCCGGAGAATCCGATGATACTGCGCGCCGGCCTTTCCCTCGTCGCCATCCTCATGCTGTCTGCCTGTGCCGCTCCCCCGTCACCTCGTGCCACCCCGGTCGCCGATGAGGCACTCACCTTCGTGACCACGCCGGATTGCGCCCCCGGCACAGTCACTATCGGTTTTGCCGGCGACCGCATGCGGATGACGACGGCCTCGCGCCATTACACGCTGCACGAAACGCCCACGGCGCACGGCATGCTGTTTGTGGCCGAGGATGACCCGCACACCTCGTTCTGGAGCGAGGATGGCAGCGCGCTGGTCATGGTGCGCGGCAAGCATTATGCAACCTGCCGGATGGACAGGCCGAAGCCGTATCGTGCCAGTGGCAACGAACCGGGCTGGTTGCTGGATCTGCACTTCGACGGCCCCGGTCTGCGTTTTTCGACCGCCCGGGGAGATATCCGGGTAAAGCTGCCGACACCCGAAGCGGTGCGCAGCGGCACCCGCACCCGCTATGCCGGCCATGCCGACGGCACACCGCTGATCGTGGATATCAGCGAGCAGCGCTGCCTCGACAGCATGAGCGGCATGCCGTATCCGGACACGGTACAGGTCCGCCATGGTGACCAGCGCTTTATCGGCTGCGGCGGCGATCCGGCCTCGCTGCTGCAGGGCGGGGAATGGCTGGTCGAGGATATCGCCGGTCGCGGGCTGATCGATGCCTCACATGTCACGATCGACTTCGGCGAAGACGGCCGCCTGTCCGGCCAGGCTTCCTGCAACAGCTATGTCGGCGGTTACCAGATCGGTGGCGAAACCCTGCGCATCCCGCTGGCAATGACGACCATGATGCACTGTGCCCCGGCACTGATGCAGCAGGAAGAGCACTTCCTCAGCCTGCTGCGGCAGGTTCGCTGGTTCGAGTTCGACGCCGACGGGGCGCTGATTCTGGTCACCGAAAGCCATGAGCGCCTGATTGCCCGCCGGGCGTAGCACTGCATACCGTAGTGAGTTCAGATGGCAAGACGGGAATTGACAGCATTTATTGATAATCATTACCATTCGCGTTTTTACCATACAAAAAACTGCAAATGGCATCTTCCGGACCGTTCCCCGCCTTTACCCTGTCACCGCTGGCCCTGGGCCTGATGTTGCTGCCCTCCTTCGTCCACGCCGACAGCGACACTGTCCTGGAAACGGTCACCGTCAGCAGCGAACAGCCGCTGGCCGATCCGCGCCTGCCCGAGGTCACCACCGCCACCCGCACCCGCACACCGGCGCGCTACGTGCCGCAGGCGATCGATGCCGTCGCGGTCAAAAACCTCGATGCCTATGGCCAGACCGACCTCAGCCAGGCACTGACGGGAGTGCCGGGGGTCGACGCCAGTGGCGACACCCGTTTCGACAGCGTCTCGATCCGCGGCTTCAGCGCGGCCAACGATCTGTATCTGGACGGCTTTCGCGATGACATGCAGTACAGCCGCGACCTCGGCAATATCGAGCGGGTCGAGGTGCTGAAAGGCCCGGCCGCCGTGCTCTATGGCCGGGGCAGCAGTGGCGGCATCGTCAACCGGGTCAGCAAAAAGCCGCAGCCGGGTCTGCCGTCCAGCGTCTCGGCCCGGGTCGGCAGCGAAGGGTTGTGGCGCCTGCAGGCTGACCTCAATGGCAGCCTGTCCGATGACATTACCGTACGCCTGAACGCCGCGCAGGAAGAGTCCGACAGCTTCCGGGGTGACGCGTTGCACAGCCGCCGCCAGTTGTTTGCCCCGTCGCTGAACTGGCGCCTGACCCCGTCTCTCAACTGGCTGGTGCAGTACGAGTACGGGCTGTACGACCGCACGCCGGACCGCGGGATTCCCGGCATCAACGGCCGTCCGGCCGATGTGGCGCTGGATACCGTGTACGGCAATGCGGCACGCGACTACATCCGCGATGAAACACAGTCGCTGCGTTCGCGCCTCAGCTACGACCTGAACGAGCACTGGCAGTTGCGCCACCTGCTCGGCGTCATCAGGCTGGACAGCGATTTCGACAACACCTACCAGACCGGCGTCAGCGGCAACCGGGTCACGCGTCAGCGCTGGATCCAGGATCTGAACGCCCTGAACATCACCAGCAACTTCGAGGCCGAGGGCCAGTTCACCACTGGCCCGCTGGCCCACCAGTTGCTGGCCGGGATTGAAATCGGCAAGCAGAAGCGTGATCCGAAGCTGTACCAGAACGCCAGCCCGGTGCCGTCACTGTCGATCACCGACCCCGATACCCGATTGCAGTACAACGGGGCGATGAAAATCAACAGCGACAACCAGCACCGGGTCGATACCCGGGCACTGTACCTGCAGGACCAGTTGAGCCTCGGCCTGTGGAAGCTGCTGGCCGGGCTGCGCTACGACCGCTTCGACATCGACAGCAGCAACCAGCTGAACGGCAAGTCGGAAAGCCGCTCCAGCCATTCGCTGAGCCCGCGCATCGGGCTGGTATGGACACCGCTGCGCGACCACTCGTTCTATGCGTCGTACAGCAAGACGTTCGCTCCGGCTGGCGGCGGCACCATCGGCATCACGCCGGGGGTGACAAGCAATGCACTCGATCCGGAGTACACACGCCAGTATGAGACCGGGGTAAAAAGCGACTGGCTGGACGGCAAGCTGTCGAGCACGCTGTCGCTGTACTCGCTGGAGCTGTACAACCGCCGCACCACCGACCCGAATGATCCGTCCCGGGTGGAACTGACCGGCCTGCAGCGCACGCGCGGCATGGAACTGACGCTGACCGGCCGTCTGGTCGGCGACTGGTATGCACGCGGCGGCCTTGCCCTGCAGAACCCGGAGGTCGTCCGTGCCGAGGCCAACCGCCAGGGCAAGCGCCCGGCCAATGTGTCGCGCCATAACGGCAGCCTGTTCGTCGGCTTCGCCCCCGAGAACGGCTGGTATGCCGAAACCGGCGTAACCGCCGTCGGCCAGCGCTACGCCGACACCGCCAACAGCGTGCTGCTGCCCGGCTATGGCCGCTGGGATGCGCGCGCCGGCTATCGCACCAGAAGCTGGGATGTGGAAGCCGCCGTCACCAACCTGACCGACCACCGCTATTACGCCAGCGCCACCAGCGCCGCACAGATCCAGCCCGGCGCCCCGCGCGCGTTTCTGCTGAGCAGCAACTATCGGTTCTAGTTTCTCTCTGCCAGTCGTTCAAATGCCCTCCTGCGCAAGCAGGAGGGCACATTCGCGCGTTGTCAGGATTTATCGCGAGCAGGCATTGAACCTGATAGCATTCCGGCCCCGACGGGCAATACTTTTGCGCCGGCCGCATACCCATCCATGGCGGCATCCCGCCTTGAAGAATACAGGCTCGCCGAAAACTTGAGCAGATCATGCCTGATGCTGCAAGGACTTGTCCGGCAGGCGGAAGGGATTGACCCCTTTCTCTTGCTTGCGGGCCCATACTGATGATTGACCTGCCTTCCCTGTCTCCATTCATTTCATGAAAAATGACCATTCCTGAAAAAATTGCCGTCCTTGTGCTCGGTTGCCTGGTTGCCGGTACCACCTGGGCTCTGTCGCCTGGCCAACCGGTAAGCCCGAAGCAATTTTTCCCCAGCCGCATATTGCCGGTATACGCACCGGACTCTGAGGGGTGGATCGTGACAGGCGTGGCAAGCAATGGCCTTTCTTTCGGAAAAAGAGGGGCTGAAAGTACGGAGACCTATGGGGCACAAGCATTTGTATTTGAAATGCCTCCGACCCCCGACAGCGGCAGCTTCGTTGACTTCGTCAAAAAGCGCATTGCCTCAATGAATCCTCCGCCACGGTTTGTTGAAACGGCTTCTGACTACCAATATGACGAAGATCGCACTTGTCCATGCGTCAATGTTCATATCACTTTTGATGACACGGCAGCCCTTACGCCAACAGGCAGGCAAGCGCTCAAATTGCAGGTGACGTCCCGCTATTGCCGCCACCCGGTGCAGAAAAATCTGGGCTTCGGTGTTGCCTATTCCCACCGCGGAAAGACCACCGACGAGAGCATGGAAGGTGCGGCAAGAAGCTTCATAGAAGCCATCAGTGCGCCGCAGCTGGGTAGCAATTCACCTTGAGCCCACGCCTTGCCCTGCCTGGCGACCACTTCGTTCAGGCGAGCATCATGCTGATTGACTGAAGTGTGCAGGAACCGACCGCTCATGGCTTGTCCTTGCTGTTAGCAGAATCCTGCAAACAAGAGTGGGATGACACCCCGCATCAAGCGACTATTGAAAATACACAATGGACTGCCCCGGCTCCAGTAGGCATTCCTGCCCTATGATTGGACTGCCCCGGCTCAAGGAACGTCACGGCCCCGGCGCATTCGCCGCCGATGTGGTCCAGCAGCGCAAAGTCGTTCTGGCCAGACACCTGAAACTGCTGCGCAATCAGGCGGCGCATCTGCCCTTCGGGTAGAAGACCGGCAAAGAAGGGACGCGTTTTGCGATCATCGAACGGTTCCGCTTGCAGGGGCAGCGAGGCTGACAAGGCAACGGTGTCTTTGTGTGACAGCCAATCGGGTGCGTAGCAAAAGCGTAGCCGCCCATCGACCAGTGCCAACGTGCCGACACGATCGGCGAAAAGCCAGACTTCCAGCTCATGCGCCATGGTTGCCACCCTCGCGGTGATCGTTGTCCATGGCTGATGGCAACCCGCTCAAATGGATCTCTCCCCCCAGGGCATCAATGACCCGCAGTACGTTCTCTAGTCGTAAGGTGGGTTTGCCTGCTTCAAGATCGACAATGAAGCGCACCCCCACCCCGGCCGCCAGAGCCAACCGGGGCTGGGTCAGCCCGAGCTGCTTGCGGGCGGCACGTAGTGCATCGCCGAGTTGTTGAGGTGATCGAATGGATGTCATGGCTTGCTCAGTTTCCCGATCGGGAAATTTCAGTGTGATTAGGGCATGGCCCGGTCATTTATTTCCCGATCGGGAAATAAAAGGCAGATCTCAATTCCAGATTGACACCCATCCACACCCACTGTGGCGCGATTCGCCCGTCGCATGCCCGAACTGCGCCACTACATCCGCTTTGCGGAGAACAACGGCAGCAATCACGGCAAAAACTGCAGCGAATAGTTCGGCACAACATGCCGCCTGGCGCAGCGCTAAGGCAATCTGCTCTTCCGTGAACTTCGATTTTTTCATGACAAATCTCCTGCCCCGATGGGCTCAAATTTGCCAGAAATCTCTACTTCTCTCCGCTACGGTTTTTCGGGAGGAGATCAGGCGGAGCTGCACCTTGCACGAGGACCAGCACGATCAGGCAAGAAAAAACCCCAACCAAGGGTGGCTGGGGTTTCAGAATTGGTGGGACGGCGGCAATCACAAAACGCCTCAAAAATGCCGCCAATGCTAGGTTTCAATGATGCCTAATTTGCCAAGTACCAACAAAAATACCAACACATTCACTTCCTTGCCCAGCCTTGAGGCCATCCGTCACGCCTTCGACGGGCCGGCATAGAGCCGCTTTCTCAGGTGCCAGGTTTGTCAGCCGGCTATTCGCGCGGGCGCTGGTCGCTAGCCGGTTGTTATCAAATGTTATGGTCCGGAGTCTTGCTGTACGCGCGCGTACTGGTCGCGTAACCCCGGTGTACGGGGATTCCCTGCGTACCTGATGCGTACCGGCTACTTGGCCGGCACTGTGTGGTTGCCTCACTTCAAGTCAGCCTGCCCCGCTCAATGACTGCGGAAATTCGGTGCCTCAGTTCGGGGCGGTAGTAACCCGTGCTCGCCCAAGCCCCTCGCTTGGGTCCAGCAACTTGCACGGGGCGCTCGTGGGCACACTGGCAACAAAAGCCAGTTTTGGCTTTTGCAATGCGTGCAGGATGCCGGGTCTACAGCTTGGCTGCCAGCCCCCTGCTTGCCGACGGGCGAAACCGGGAAATCCCGGTATGGCCGTGCCGTGCGACCAAGCCCGAAGGGCACACGTCCTTTTAGGGACTCAAATAATCCTGCGCCCCCTCCTCTCACGGCCCATTCATGGGGTTGATTTTGAAAACAGCCATTCGGACAGGTGCGAGCGTGTTCACCGGCCGGCAGACGGCCCGCCAGCTTTAACACCGCTTTAACATCCGACTAAGCGTGAATGCGGCGCAAACCCGCGCCAGTCAAGGAAACAGGACAGGAATGGCCCTTTAACAAAATCGCCACGGGGAGAAATTTTCCGCACGTGAGGGAACGGGCGGTCTATGGCCTGATCCCGGCCAGACTTTCGACCGCCCCCCGCCCCCATACAGGGCAGCCGGAATCGGTCAGCAGGTCATTGCCGCACCATGCCGAACGCTTGGGAGAATCCTTCCAGCGCAAGTCTCTGCCGCTCGTCTGCGCCATCAGCCCACAGTTTGGCGGCGGCCATGTCGTGCTCCATCGTGCGGGCGCTGTAGTAGGCGGTGACGGTCATTTCGATGTGGCCGTCTGCTATGGCGTTCCAGACCTCTTGCCGATCCCGCACGGCAATCAGTTGCCCATCCTTCGCCATGCCGCGCAGGGTACGGGCGATGGACTGAACGCTTCCGCCGATCTCTTCGGCTATGGTGGTTGCGGTGTAAGGTGGTATCCCGTATTCCAGCCGGTCGCGTTCGGTTTGCACTTCCAGCATTTTCAGGATTGCGCGCTTTCTGGCGGTGTCCCTCATGTCTGTTTCCTTAATGTATCGCTACGCCGCGATACGGTATTGATCGTTCGTCCGGGCAGGCTGATGGCACTTCACCACGCGGCTACCCCGGTCAGTCGGTCGCTCCACCAGTTCGGCGATCACCAGCCCCTTGCGATGCAAACGGACCATCGCCGCTGACAGCTCGGGCAGCTCGCGGAATCCGTCCAGGTGCGTTTGTATCTGGCTCAGGGTCAGCTCCCGGCCGGCGTCGGACAGTAGCGCCACAATCTCCCCGGCCAGCCCTCACGGCACCCTCGCCCCGGCCTTGGTCATGCAGCCTCCGATTCCGGCAGCGCTGCCACACAGCCGGCGAACTGGCAGACAGCGGCGCCTTCCTCGAACAGCTCGCGGTCGGCTTCGTCCAGCGTGGCGAGGGCGATTGATTCTTTTGTCATTGCTTGCAGCCTCGCATATGACGGCTTTTCTCTATATGTGCACAAAACGTGGTGAAACAGGTGAAACGGTGAAACACGCCACGCAAACCCGCCACTGTGGCCGATCTAGCTGTTTCACCTCCGTTTCATGGGGAGGGGATTCCAGGTGAAACAAGCCCAAAATCCCCGCCGTTGTTTCACCGGATAACCAGCAGGTGCAACAACGGTGAAACAGCCAAAACCAACCACAGATAAGGCTTTCGGATAGGTTGTTTCACCGTTTCACCTGTTTCACCGATTTTTCTCGTGCGTGTGGCGTTCAATCCGCCCCCTCCCCGTGCTGGCGCGTGGTGGCGGTGAAGTTGTAGAACCGGCGTCCTCCGCTATGGTCTGGCGTCCGGTGCATGGAAGTCGCCTTCCCATCGCTGCCGCGCTTCAGCATCCCGGCCTTGGTCGCCACGTCCGCCGCCACCGAGCGGTCAAACCCGGCGGCGATCTCGTTAACGAACACATGGGGATGCACCAGCCATTGCAGCCCGTCCGCGCTCCGGCGGAAGTAGCCGGCGCAGTCCTTCATCATCGGTTCGCTATCGCCGCTGGCGCTGTCCCAGTTGATGAAGCGGCCCCGGGCGTGCAGGGCAAACCAGCCCTCCATCTGCTCGAGGATCTGCACCTCTTCGCGGTTGCCGATCCCGTAGCGGTCAAGCCAGTCGCACAGGCAGCCGATCACGGCGGCGCGGCTCTCGCCAGTCTCCCAGCCAGTCAGGCCGGCGTCGGTTGCCAGTTCCAGCGCCTCGGCAATCACGGCAAAGCGGGCGGCCACTCGGCGAACCTGTCCGCTCGCTTCAGCGGGCAGCGTTGCGCGCACGTCCTCGATGGCGAGGCGCAGACGGCGGGTGATGGTGTCGGGCTGGCCGGCGACATGGGCAGTAAAGGCGCGTCCAACGGTGCCGTGCTGGGCCGTGGCGGCCTGTTCCAGCGCTTCGGCCAGATCGCCCGAACTGGCGTAGCCATTGAGCGTATCGAACACCCCCAGCCCCTTGCCGGCGTCGGCCGGCAGGCTGGCCAGCCGCACTTCCTGCCCGGCATGGGTGCGGTGGCCGCCGCTGCTCATGAAAGCGGACAGGTCGATTTCCCCAGTGGACAGCACCAGCACACGCCAGCGGGCTTGCTCACGGTTGCCGCCGTCCTTGGCCCCTTGCATCTTGCCGGTGCCGTTGAACAGCCGGTAAGCCGCCATACTGACGGCGCGCGGATCGCCCTGGCCCATCTCGTCCAGCAGCATCAGGCCGTCATTGCGCGCGGCAGCAGCATTGGCTAGTGCCAGCGCGGTACTGTCCCAGTTCAATACCTGGCCGCGCGGCTCTCCCCATATGCTCGCACCGGCCTTGGCGCTGGTGGTCTTGCCGCAGCCGGACGGGCCGAACAGGTGAATGCCTCCCGATTCCAGCTCAACCAGATGCAGCAACGGAGCAGCCAGCGCCGCGCCGATGGCCAGCATGGGCCGGGTATTACCCCGCGCCAGCTTCGCCACGCTGTCCCGCCAGCCCTCGGCCGTGCCGCGCGGCTGGTAGGCTGCGGCGCTACTGGTATCGCCGTGATAGAACACGGGCGGACGGGCCTCTCCGATTACCTCCCCGGACGGCAGAATGTACGCGCCATTGCGCCAGCCGCCGCGCTCAGTAACGTGGTGCAGCGCGGTCGCCCCTTCCCGTTGCAGGTACAGCGCCAAATGTTCTAGTGCGGCGCGGCGCGGCGAATGTGCCAGCCCGCCCGCGCGCAACTGCGCCCAGCAATCCCGCTCTCCGATGCAGGCATTTGCCATGGCAATGAGGCGCGGCTCTTTGTCCATGCGGCTGATCCACTTCACCAGACGGTAAGCGTCGCCGCCGTCGTCGATGCCGCTGCCGACAATCTCCAGACGGTCGCACAGCCACAGCGGAGGCAGTTCCACCACCTCGCCGCTGTCGCGGTCGGTCTTGGTGCCGACGTAGAACACACCGTCACGGGTCACGTCAAAGCGCGGTTTAAGCAGATCAGGCGGCAGGGTTGCCGCGTCCTTGAGGGTTTGCAGGTCATTCGCGCTCATGGCACCACCCTCCCACAGGCAAGGCGTCGATACGCTCACCACGCGCGGCAGCTTGCCGTATGTCGTCCAGGCTGGCACGCCCAATCGGCCCGATGCAGGGGCCGGCAAGACTCAGGGCAGCAACGGCATGGGCCATAACCACCTTGTCATCCAGCGACAGGGCAGCCCAGTTGGCCGCGAAGTGTGAAAACAGCACTTCGGCAATACCGTTAGCGTCGAGAGCGCCGCCGCTGTCCGCCAGCATATCCAGCACCCCATAGACGGCCGCTTCGGCTTTCCTTGCATTCGCGCTCATGTGGCGTTCCTTTTTTGTTGTTCGCTCCACACATCCAGCCAATCCACCCCCGGCCGTTCAGGCAGCAGCACCCGCACGCGCCGGCTCTCACCTCGAAGGCGTCGCGCCAGTCGCTCGGCCATCCGCTGGCCAGTGCCGCTGGCATCGTGGTCGGCAAAAACCCATACGTCGGTCGCCTCTGGCGGCAGGATCACCCGCGCCAGCCCACCGGCTGATACGCACGCCCATGCCGGCAAGCCGGAACCCTGTGCGACAGCCAGCGCGGTTTCGATGCCCTCGGCCAGCGCCAGCCGGCCCGCCTCAGGTGGGTACAGCCGTGCCGCCGCGCCTTTGCTCGCTCCCTCGCGCACGGTGGCCAGCTTCTTGGCCGGCAGCAGCTCGCCGGCGAGACACTGCATCAGCTTGTCGCCGCTGACGCTCAGGTAGATGCGGTGCAGGCCGGCAAGCGTGCCGTCCGGGGCCATCAGCCGTGCCAGCAGAGCCGGGAAGCGTCCCAGCTCCACCGCGCGCCCGTTGCTGTCTGGGTGCCAGTACGGCAGCGCCGGGTGATAGCGCAGCGCAGCCGGACAAGTGTCGGCCACCGCCCCTAGCCCGCGCCTGGCCAAGTAGCGCCCGACCGGATCGGTGGGGGTGACGGAGCGGGCAGCGTCCCATAGCGCGCTCAGACGGTCGGTACGGTCGGCGCTGGCGCAGGGTGTCGGGTTGACAGCCTCGCGGTGCGGCAGCGAGGGGTGCGACAGCTCTGCGTCGCCCGCCAGCCCCAGTACGCCGGCGACGGCCCGTAGCGCGTCGGCAAAACCGCAATCAAGCCAGTGCTCGACCAGCGCAAAGCCGTCGCCGCCTTGGCGGTCCAGTGCGCGGCAGACGAAACGGCCGGCGTCTTTGTCAATGAACTGGAAACGGTCGCGCCCACCGCAGGCCGGGCAAGGCTGGTTGCCACGCTTGCCCAGCACGGCGGCTGCAATACCCAGATCAGCCAGGATCGACGGCCAGCGCCCGGACGCGGCGGCACGCACTGTGTCGACGCCCAGACGTGACTTGCCCCCCGGTGCGTAACTTCCCGGAAAATTTGCATTCATTGTGCTGCCCTCAGTTTTGAGGAATGGGGTTGGAGCGGTTGCGGCTTGCCGCAATGCGTTCGTGCGCCCAGCAACGGGCTTGAGCCGCGCCAAGTGCGTCCAGCGCGTATTGCTGCATGTCGGCCAGCAGGGATGCCAAGCGGCCGACTTGCGAGAGCACCTTGTCAGTGCCCCCGATGTCATGCCCATCGTGGTGGCGGATTAGGTGGCCGATGGCCTGTAATCCGGCGATGCTGTCTACCAGCATCACCTCCGCCACCGATTCGGCCAGCGCGGCATCCTCCATGGTGACATTCGGCGCGTAGCAACCAGCGCTCTCAATGAACTTGTCAGACTCTTGCAGATGTTCGCGCGCGATAGCCAGCAGTTCAAAGCCGTTCTGGTCGCAGCGGATGCCCAAGGGCTTGATGGTGTTCATGCTCGCACCTCCGACACGGTGTAACCACGGTCGGCCGGGGCGATGGCAATTCGCTTGCCTTGCAGCACCAGCAGGCGCGCCACGGCGCACGCTTCGGCATGGGTCGGGACAGTGGATACAGGAACGGCGGATAGTGGGAACAGAGCGCGGACAGCGCGCAAGGCGATGCTAGGCATGGTGGCCTCCTTATGTTTGGAAGGCCCACCGTTCGCCGCCAAGCGAGGGTGGTGGGCACAAGGTAAGGTTGGCGGACCGGCCATAAGGAAACCGGCGCGTGCAAGCACGCCCCTACCAAGGCCCACCATTGAAAATAGCGCACCAAGGCTGGTGACGGACGTAAAAATAGCCGCAGAGAGGCGGCTGTCCGCCTTATGGTTCGGGCCGCCAAGCCCGGTACCGCTATTGAACGGTACGGGAGCAATGTAGCGCGATGTGAGGGAGTGGGCAAGGGTCATGCGGCCAGCCTCCCCGGTTGCGCCGGTCCGAATAGGCGGGCGAAGTCAGTTACACGGCGTTCGGCTTCACGGTAAGCGGCCTTGTGGTCGCCACCGTCAGCCAATGTATCGGCCACCGCCGCGCTCACCAGTTGGTAAGCCGTGCTGACGGCATTCCGCATGGCCAGCGACAGGCTGGCTCGTTGGCCGGCCTCGATGCCGAACACGCGGTTAATCAGCCGCTCAACGTTGGTATGGAACACCTGTTCCGGTGCCTCGCTGCCGCGCTGCTGGGCCGTCTGCGCCATGCTGCGGGCGGCATCATGGGCCAGGTGGTAGAACGGCAGGTATTGGGTCTGGCAGGCGTCCTGCTGCTTGCGCGCCTCGCCAAAGGCCCGCACTAGCCGGAACTTCACCTCGACCGCCTGTTCGGTGTTCCGCGACAGCGTGACGGCGAAATAGGCTTGGTCCTCGTTCAGCAGGGCGAAGCGCACCGGCATCCCGCCCTTGGAACCTTTCGGGGGTTTCTGCGTTTGAAATGTGACTACCCCGAACGCATTGAACTTCGGCAGATAGTTGTCGATGTTTTGGAGCAAGGCGCGGTTCTCGATGCCCAGTTCCTCAGCCACGATGCGCGAGTCAATGCGCGGGCCGTCCTTGGCCAGCACCAGCGGCAGGCCGTTGTCGTATGTGGTCGGTGTCATGCGCTCAACCTCCCCACGTCATTAGCCGGCAGGGCAAGGCGCTGGCACTGTTCGGCGGCGAAGGTGGACAGGACTCGCTTTCGCTCGTCGTAGCCCAGGCCGCTCCCAATCAGCAGCATATCTTGTGCCTCCAGCAGTTCCAGCAAACGCAGTTGCTTGGCGGTCAGGCTGTCCCGGTTGATCGGGGCATAGCTGCCGATCATTGCCCCGCCGTTACGCCCCTTGCGGGCATGGATTAATTCCCCGAAATTCCGGGTATTAAGCATCTCGGACAGGGCGGTGATGTATTGGCCGGCTTCCAGGTTGGCCAGCCAATGGTCTACCCGTTTGCCAAAGCGCTCTGCTGCCACCGTGGCATTGAACCAGCCATCCTCACGAAACTGCATGGCCTTGCCGTCGAAGTCGGCCGTGATGATCTTGCTCATGCTTTGCCCTCCTGAATCGACTGCAATGCCTCGATCAGCTCGCCCAGCCGGTCAGGTGGCAGAGTGACGCCCTTTTTGGTCGGCACGAACCCCTCGCCATTGCCGAAATCGGCATGGGCACGAATGTCTATGTAGGGCTTGCCCTTGTATTCGCGGCGCTCGACGTGGATGCGCTCTACAGCGTTCTTCTCGATCACGGAGGCGGTCATAGCGCGGTTCTCCCATCGCACACCATAAAGCCGGGACGCGGCCATGCGGGCACACCCAGCGAGTAGCGCGCCACATTGCGCCGCACACGGCCCCGGAAGGTGATTTCCGGCTCGATGGTAGTGTGGATATTGAAGCCCTTGCCGCGCAGGTCGTGAATGCGCGCAGCGGCTTCGGGAATGGCGCAATCAGCGGTCAGTTCAAAACTCAACACGCCACGTCGCGCCCGCAGAATGGCGAGGACTTCGGCGCACTGGCCGGTAACGTCGGGCGGCGTCGCGGTGCTATGATTCGCGCTGGTGTTGGCGCTCGTTTTTCCGTTGGGGAAGCGGGCGTTTTTCTTTTTCATCTCCGCCCCCTTATGCCGTCTGGCCTTGTTCATCCAGCCATTGGCGCACCGCCTCGGCGCGCCAGCAGGTCACACGTTCAGAGAGCTTAACCGGGGCCGGGAAGGTGCCAAGGCGGACGCGCCGCCATAGGGTTGAAGCGGAAAAGGGCAGGACTCCGGGGATACCGGATTTGGTGTCGCCCACCAGTAATGGCAGGCGGACATAGCCAGTTTGCGGCAGGGTGATGATCTGGTTTTGCATGATGCGGTTTCCTGTGACACGTCGTGGTGACGCATCCATGAAACTGCGTAAACCCGGTGTACAGGCAAGCAAAGACCCCGTACAGGTGGTGTACAGGGTCTGGTCATTTAAGGGTGTACACCCTGCCGGGAAAGCCCGCCGCTACTTGGTTTTAGGGCGTACACCCTTGCCGGTGGCGGCGGCTTTGACGGACTCTGGCCGGGCGACGTAATAGACTGCCTCCACCTCTCTTTTCCCAAGCCCATGATGCGCCGCCTGGCTCTCAAGCCATGCCCTTTGCTCTCCGGGCGTCATTCGTTCTGCATCAGAAACCCCCGCTAAATTTTCCTCGACGTGGGCGCGCAGCAGCTCGATTGCCGGCGTGGTGTAGCTCGGCAGCATAAGCGGCCTCTGTTCCTGATGTCCGCGAACAGGTCTACTTACCTCATCCGATTTAGCCGCTATCTGAACAGGGGCCGCCCGCCGCATCAGATCAACTCTCAAGCTTGGTAGCTTTCCCTTTGCCCATTTCAGCAAAGCAGCTTGGTTGATGCGGGTCATATTGGCAATCAAACAGTTCGGATTAGGCAGGTCCGGAAATTCAACGCGGAAATCATATGCCCCACTCTGCCAGTCCTCCCGCCGTTCCCACGCATCAACGAATGGCAGTGTTCCGGCACAGACGGCTTCGGTAAATGCCTTTCTTGCTGTCCACGCCTTGCGAAATTGCACAGGACTGATCGTCCCTCTCAAAATATCAAGGCTTGTTGTGGCCCATTCAGATGGATCAATTCCACCCCACAGCATCGCGGCTTCTTCGATGGTCAGGACTTCGACAAATCTCCAATCGGACAGGTCCGGTAACTCGTGAAACTCCATCACGCGCCCCCTAAGCGCCCCTGAAATAGATTGCCGCGCCAGCCGGACAGGGTGTCCCGGTTTTCCTCCCGTCGGAGTCGGCGCGGCTAAAGGTGTCCCAAAGAGGGGGTCAGGCGGATCGCCGGAACGGGACTACCTTGCCGCCCTCTTTCAGCGTGCCCAGGTAGTTCGCCCACGCTTGCATCATGCGGCGGCGCTCGGGCAGGTACTCGGCATAGTTGTACGTCGCTCTGATCTGGTTACGCTCTCCGTGAGCCATCTGCCGTTCTATCGCGTCGCGGTTCCACCCCTGTTCATTCAGCAACGTTGACGCCATGTGCCGGAAGCCGTGTCCGGTCATGGTGTCCTTGTCGAAGCCGAGCCGGCGCAAGGCAGCATTAACGGTGTTCTCGCTCATCGGCCGCCCGTTGGTGCGTGCGCCGGGGAACACGTAGCGGCCGCGCCCTGTCAGCGGGTGCAGCTCGCGCAGGATGGCGGCAGCCTGATCCGACAGCGGAACAATGTGCTTTTCGCGCATCTTCATCCGCTCGGCGGGAATGACCCATGTCGCCGCGTCCAGGTCGATTTCTGCCCACTCGGCTTGCCTCAGTTCGCCAGGGCGCACAAATACCAGCGGGGCCAGTTTTAGCGCACACTGCACCGGAAATGTGCCCTGATAGCCGTCGATGGCGCGCAGTAGTTCGGCCACGCCGCGCGGGTCGGTAATGGTGGCGAACGATTGCTTGATAACCGGGGCCAGCGCTCCGACCAAATCGGCGGCGGGGTTGCGTTCCGCGCGACCGGTAGCGATGGCATAGCGGAATACCTGGCCGACGCTCTGCATGGCTCGGTGCGCGGTGTCTACGGCCCCCCTGCCCTCGATGCGGCGCAGGACGGCCAGAAGTGACGGGGCGTCAATGTTGGCGACCGGGCGGCCTCCCATCCACGGGAAAACGTCTACCTCAAAGCGGCGCATGATCCGGTCCGCGTGTCCTTCGGTCCACGTCGGCAGGTACTTGGCGTGCCACTCGCGGGCGATGGCCTCAAACGAGTTTGCTGCATTGAGCGTGCCGGCCGCCTTCTGCGCCTTGCGCGCCTCGCCCGGATCAACACCACTGTCCAGCAGCTTGCGAGCCTCGTCGCGGCGTTCGCGGACTTCTTTCAGACTGACTCCCGGATACACCCCCAGCGCCAAGGTCTTTTGCTTGCCCCCAAAGCGGTAGGCCAGCCGCCAGTATTTGCCCACGGTATTGACCAGCAGGAACAGCCCAGCCCCGTCCGACAGCTTGGCCGGCTTTCCATCCTCTCTAGGCTTGGCGTTACGGCAGGCTGTATCGGTTAGCGGCATGTTGGTAGCTCAATGTTGGTACGACGATTTGCACATGGTCGAAATACCAGCAAAAAAACCAACAGATGGGCCGGTATGTCGGCACACATCATGGCATGTCATGACACAAACAAAAACCCCCGAAGCCAGTAGCCACGGGGGTTTTGAACTGTTGTGCCACACTGTGACACGTAGAATTGGTGGAGACGGCGGGGATCGAACCCGCGTCCGGAAGTCCTCTACGGTGAGTTCTACATACTTAGTCTGGCCATTTGGTTTTAACCGTTGTACCGCCGACCGACAGGCTGCACATTGGCGAGTCACCTTGGATTTAGTGCCGGATCAAGTGACCCGGTCCGACACGATCCCATCTAAATGACTCTACTGCCGGTTTGACCCGGCCTGCCCGATGGGCGAGACAGTGTAGAGTCTGGTGCAATTAAGCAGCCAGAGCGTAAGATTCGTCGTTTGCGACTATATAAATTCAGTGTTTAACGGGGTGACTGAGATCCCGGTATGCCCTCATCCGCTTTGCAACCCCCGTCGAAGCCATGTCGTCCCCGAAGAGTGCAGCCTGTGCGGCTTAAGTTACAGTGATTATACACGGTACTGGCGGCAAAGCGAGACCAGTTCGTCCGGCACGTCGATGGCGTGGTCTGCGCCCCATTTTTCCGGCATTTCCGCGGCATCGATATAGCCCCAGTTGACCAGCACGGTGCGCATGCCGACCGCCCTGCCCGCCTGGATGTCGCGTTCGGCATCGCCGACGTACAGGCAGCGGGTCGGCACGATGTCGATGGCGCGGGTCGCCCAGTGCATCGGCGCCGGATCGGGTTTGGCGACGCCGGCGGTATCCCCGCTGACCACCACCGCCGGCGGCACGGCAAAGCCCAGTTCGGGCACCAGCCGGTCGGTGAAGCGCGACGGCTTGTTGGTGATGATGCCCCAGGTCAGGCCGGCCGCGTCGAGGTCGCAGATCATGTCGTTGATGCCATCGAACAGCACGGTGTCGACGGCAAAGTGGGTGTCGTACAGGTCGAGGAAGCGCAGGCGCAGCCGCTCGAAATCGGCATGGTCGCGGTCGATGCCGAAGCCGAGCCTCACCAGACCGCGCGCGCCATGGCTGGCTATCGGCCGCACTGCCTCATACGGCTGGCCGGCGCGCCCCTCCTCGGCCAGCAGCGCATTCAGCGCCCAGCCGAGGTCGCGCGCGGTGTCGGCCAGCGTTCCATCGAGATCGAACAGGACGGCATCAATCATGCCTGGCTCCGCTCCAGTTTTCCCAGAAACAGTTTGTACGCCGGGTTTTCGGTCTCGTCCACATACGCATAACCGAGCTCGAACAGGAAGCGGTTGAACGCCGCATGGTCGTTCGCCGCGACCTGCACGCCGACCAGCACCCGGCCGTAATCGGTACCGTGGTTGCGATAGTGGAACAGGCTGATGTTCCAGTCGGTCCGCATCGCCGACAGGAAGCGCATCAGCGCGCCCGGCCGTTCCGGGAACTCGAAGCGGAACACGCGCTCGTCTGCGGCCGGCGCATGGCCGCCGACCAGATGGCGAATATGCAGCTTGGCCAGTTCGTTGTCGGTCAGGTCCAGCGCTTCCAGCCCGCTGGCCGCCAGTTCCGACACGATGGCGGCAACGTCGCCGCGCTTTTCCACCTGGATGCCGACAAAGACGTGCGCGGTTTTCGCATCGCCATAGCGGTAGTTGAATTCGGTGATGTTGCGGCGGCCGACCAGCGAGATGAATTTCTTGAAGCTGCCCGGGGTTTCCGGAATGGTCACCGCCAGCACCGCTTCGCGCTGTTCGCCGAGTTCCGAGCGTTCGGACACGTGACGCAGGCGGTCGAAGTTCATGTTTGCGCCGCTGGCAACGGCAATCAGCGTCTGCCCGGCCAGTTGCTCGCGCTCGACATAGGCCTTGAGGCCGGCCACCGACAGTGCGCCGGCCGGTTCAAGAATGCTGCGCGTTTCCTCGAACACGTCCTTGATCGCCGCGCAGATGGCGTCGGTGTCGACCAGGATCACTTCGTCGAGAAACTCGCGGCACAGGCGGAAGGTTTCCTCGCCGGCCAGCTTGACTGCCGTCCCGTCCGAGAACAGGCCGACATCCTTGAGTTCGACCCGATGACCGACGGAGATCGAGCGCGCCATGCTGTCCGAATCGAAGGTCTGCACGCCGATCACCTTGATGTCCGGACGCAGGCGCTTGATGTAACAGGCAACCCCTGCGGCCAGCCCACCGCCGCCGATCGCCACGAACACGGCGTGGATCGGCTTGGTGCACTGACGCAGGATTTCCATGCCGATGGTGCCCTGGCCGGCGATCACGTCCGGATCGTCGAACGGCGGCACATAGGTGGCGCCGGTCGATTCGGTCAGTTTGACCGCATGCAGGTAGGCATCGGTAAACGAATCGCCATGCAGCACGACCTTGGCGCCGCGACGGGCCACGGCATCGATCTTGATGCGCGGAGTGGTTTCCGGCATGACGATGGTCGCTTCACAGCCAAGCTTCTGCGCCGACAGCGCCACGCCGGCGGCGTGGTTGCCGGCACTGGCGGTAATCACGCCGCGCGCCAGTTCTTCCGGCGTCAGCCGGGCCATCTTGTTGTATGCGCCACGAATCTTGAACGAGAACACCGGCTGCAGGTCTTCACGCTTGATCAGAATCTGGTTCTGCAGACGGCGGGACAGGTTCGGAGCCGGTTCGAGCGGCGTTTCCTCGGCGACTTCATACACTCGCGAGGTCAGGATGCGTTGCAAATAATCTGGATTTGACATGACAAGGGGGCTGGTAGCGTTACGCGGGGATGCTGAACAGATTAGCCCAAAGCGGGCGACAGGTGTTTGAAAAGCTGCACTGCACAAATCCTGCGCCAATTGGCGGCGCAAAGCCACATCGCCGGGAATCGACGCGTATAATCCGCTCGTTTTCCGACCGCCTCCCGAGTCTTCTTTTCGCAATGAAAAAACTGATTTCTGCTGCTCTGACCGCCTCCCTGCTGCTTTCCTCGACAGCAGGTTTCGCCGCCTCGGCTTCGTTTACGCCACCGCCGCCGGAGATCGCCGGCAAGGCTTATTTCCTGTACGACTTCTACAGCGGCCGCACCATTGCCCAGATGAATCCGGACCAGCGCGTATCGCCGGCATCGCTGACCAAGCTGATGACCGCCTACGTGGTGTTCAAGAACATCAAGGCCGGCCGCCTGAAACTCGACCAGACCGTTCTGCCCTCGGCCAATGCCTGGAAAACCGGGGGCTCGCGCATGTTCGTCGACCCGCGCACGCCGGTCACGATCAATGACCTGATTCACGGCATGATCATCGTCTCCGGCAACGACGCCTGCGTCGCGCTGGCCGAGACCGTTGGCGGCAGCAGCGAGGTGTTCGTGCAGATGATGAACCGCGAAGCGGCCAATCTCGGCATGCGCAGCACCCATTTCAACAACGTCGACGGCCTGCCGGACGCGAACCACTACACGTCGGTCCGCGACCTGGCGACGGTGTCGGCCGCACTGGTGCGCGATTTTCCCGAGTTCTACCCGCTGTACTCGATGAAGTCGTTCACCTACAACCACATCACCCAGCCGAACCGCAACCTGCTGCTGTACCGCGATCCGTCGGTCGACGGCATGAAGACCGGCTACACCGATGACGCCGGTTACAACCTGGTCGCATCCAGCCACCGCGACGGTCGTCGGGTGATTTCGGTTGTCGTCGGTACGGCCAGCCCGGAAGCCCGTGCGGTCGAAAGCTCGAAATTGCTGAACTACGGCTTGCAATTCTTCGATACGCCGCGACTTTATGCTGCAAACAAACCGGTCTCGACGGTCAAGGTCTACAAAGGTAGCAGTGACAGCGTGGGCATCGGCTTCCAGCACGATATCTACTCGACGGTTCCCAAGGGCACCGCCAGCCAGATCAAGGTGCAGATGACGACGACCCAGCCGCTGATCGCCCCGGTCAAGGCCGGCCAGGCGGTCGGCAAGCTGACGCTGACGCTGGATGGCAAGACCATCGCCGAGCAACCGGTCGTCGCCCTGAAGGCGGTCGACGAAGGCGGCTTCTTCTCGCGCCTGTTCGATACCATCCGCCTCTGGTTCGCCTGACCCGCGCCAGTGGCGCGTCCGCCGTGACGCGCCACTGCTCTGGAGACTGCCGTGTCTGAAAAATCGCAAGACACCCTGCTGGAATTCCCCTGCCGCTTTCCGTTGAAAGTCATGGGGGACAAACACGAGGAATTCGTTCCCGTCGTCATCGAGGAAGTACGCATTCACGCGCCCGACTTCGATGCCGAAGTCGACCTGATGATGCGCGAAAGCAGCAGCGGCCGTTATCTGTCGCTGACGCTGACGGTCAACGCCACGTCGAAGGAACAGCTCGACAACCTGTATCGCTCGCTCAGCGGCCACCCGCTGGTCAAGGTCGTGCTGTAAGCTAGCGGACCGAACGGTTTTTCCCGGACCGCCCGACGGCCTTCGCCCCGCGAAGGCCGCTCGCACATGCGCTTGCACGAGCGGCCGGTCCGCCACCTTCATTCAGCCAACTATGCAAATTCGCCACCTCGGCCTGGCCGATTACGAACCCGTCTGGCGCGACATGCAGGCGTTCACCGACGCCCGCACTGCTGACACGCCCGACGCGCTGTGGATCGTCGAACATCCACCGGTCTATACCCTCGGCCTCGCCGGCAAGCCCGAACACCTGCTGCGCCAGACCGATATCCCGCTGGTCAGGACCGACCGCGGCGGCCAGATCACCTATCATGGCCCTGGCCAGCTGGTGGTCTACCTGCTGCTGAGCGTGCAGCGGCGCGGCTACGGCATCCGCGAGATGGTGCGCCGGATCGAGGCCGCCATCATCGATACCCTGGCCGAGTATGGCGTCGACGCGCATGGCGACGAGAATGCGCCCGGCGTCTACGTCGACGCACGCAAGATCGCCTCGCTGGGCCTGCGCATCCGCAACCACGCGACCTACCACGGCCTGAGCCTCAATGTGAACATGGACCTGGCCCCGTTCGGCTGGATCAATCCGTGCGGCTACGAGGGCCTGCAGGTCACGCAGCTGGCTGAACTCCACACCCCGGCACCGACGCTCGCCGAGGTCGCCGACAAACTGATTCCGCATCTGGCCACGCGGCTGGCGCCAACAGAGGAAGAGACTGCATGAAAATCGACAATACGGCCGGCGTAAAGCACAAGGGCGAAGCCAAGACTGCGCGCATCCCGATCAAGATCGTGCCGCTGGAAGAGAAGCTGAAGAAGCCGGAATGGATTCGTGCCAAGTTGCCGACCGGCCAGCGTTTCTTCGAGATCAAGGACATCCTGCGCAGCCAGAAGCTGCACACCGTGTGCGAAGAGGCCAGCTGTCCGAATATCGGCGAATGCTTCAGCCACGGTACCGCCACCTTCATGATCATGGGCGATATCTGCACCCGCCGCTGCCCGTTCTGCGACGTCGGCCACGGCCGCCCGAGCCCGCTGGACCCGGACGAGCCGAAGCACCTGGCCGAATCGGTCGCCGCCATGAAGCTCAAGTACGTGGTCATCACCTCGGTCGACCGCGACGACCTGCGTGATGGCGGTGCCCAGCATTTCGCCGACTGCATCAGCGCAATCCGCGCCACCTCGCCCTCGACCCAGATCGAAGTACTGGTCCCCGACTTCCGTGGCCGGCTCGACCTCGCCCTCGACATCCTGACCCGCACCCCGCCGGACGTGATGAACCACAACCTGGAAACCGCGCCGCGCCTGTACAAGCAGGCCCGCCCGGGCGCCGACTACCAGCACTCGCTGGAACTGCTGAAGCAGTACAAGGCGCTGAATCCGAAAGTGGCCACCAAGTCCGGCATCATGGTCGGCCTCGGCGAAACCGATGAAGAAGTCTACGAGGTGCTGGAAGACATGCGCGCCCACGACATCGAGATGCTGACCATCGGCCAGTACCTGCAACCGTCCAACGGCCACCTGCCGGTGCTGCGCTATGTCCATCCGGACCAGTTCAAGCAGTACGAGGACCGCGCGTACGAGATCGGCTTCAAGCATGCCGCCGTCGGCGCGATGGTGCGCTCCAGCTACCATGCCGACCGTCAGGCGATGGACGCCGGGGTGGCCTGACGATTCCAACGCTCATGGCGACTAAACAACGCTAATTTGTACTCTACATCGCTAATCGCTACTGAAAGGAGCGGGTATGCGAAGGGCAATACCGAAGATCAGAGAGTTTCCGGATGATGGTCGAATCTGGAGAGTGGACTGGTTTGGCGGTGTAGAGCGCAATCCCCAGGTTCCTTCAGAACCGAAAATCCAACTCATCATCAGCCCGGTGGTTGATGGTGCAGCTGACTATGCAGCTACCAGCGCGGTCAATCATGAAGAACGACGATCAATCAGCATCGGTGTCGGCCAGCTTCCGCTCGTAACGATCGGCTCCCTCTGGCAAAACCGCCATTGTCTTGTTGAAAACGCCGGCAAGACCAAGACCTTCGACAATCTCGTCATCTCACCCGAAACGGTTCGTTTGCTGAAATCCGATGCTTTGGTGGAAGGGCAGCTCCTCATTCGCAAGAAGTACCACCAGATCGGCGCCGGGCTTGCGGCAAACTGCCTGGCGATCGAATGGCAGGGCGACCCCTACGGCATCATCATCCCGGCAGCTGAGATCGTTCGTTTTTACTATGCGACGTCAACCGACCTCGCCAAAGCCATTTTCGCCGGCGATTTTCGACATGAGCTGGGCTCGATCGTGAATCCGGCGGAGTGTGGTTATGTCGAGCAGGAGAGACGCGGCAGACTCAAGCTGCGCAAGGAATTTGCCGATGCGGATGCCTATGTTATTGGCCGCATCTTGTTTAGCCCTGAAGCGTTCAAGGGTGCCGTCCTGGTGCATGACTCGATGATCAAGCAAGCGGTGCAGGGCAAGTCCCGCTTGTATCCAGAAGCTGCGTTTCCTTTCTCCGGGGTCACTAACCTTCGCGTACGCATGAAGTCGATGAAGACGCCGGATGAGGAGCGCTGGCGTTTCATCGTGTTTGCCGTTGAATACTGTTCAGGACCATTTCCATACAGTGCAATTACCTGTGATCGCGATAACAGCAACCTGCGTCCGGAAGAAGGATATGACCAGCCGGATGAATTGAAAGCACCTGCTTACCCTCGCAAGCAGCAATCGGGGAAGGATGTCACCGATGGTGAATTGCAGAGCAAGGAGGATGCCTCCAAGGAGATCCAATCAGCCGTTATCGATCTTCCCGAGGAGCGGTTTGGTGCGCTAGCAAGCATAGAACTGGAAAAACCAGAGAAAGAGGTTTGCCACTATTTCAATGCAGGAGGTGTTCGCCCACTCGCTCTCCCGACGAGTGTACTTGGCACGGGCGATGGCAATTATTCTGATGGTATCGTAACGCAAACGTCAATTGAGGTTAAGTATGAGCGCCAAGAGGCGTTGCCTGCGAGTTTTGCAAACTTCGAGGCGATGGTACGACATCTGGATGATTTGCCTGGGTACCAAGCAAAGATTCGTCCCAGATCTGATGCCACAATGTACATCCCGCTAACGAAACCACATCGGGCTTGGCAGTGGAGTTACTTGGATTCTGGAACACGGCAAAGACGTGCAGTTGTAATTGCTGACATTACGTATGACCACTGTGTGTACAGCTTAGTGGAGTTTCAGTGGCGAGAAGTGGAGTCGTTTAAGCTCGCAATGGTGTCGTTACCAGGTGGGGCTAGGCTGAGCGATGAGCAATTGCACGTGCTGCTCAGAATGTTGGCTAAAAAGGAGGGTCGTTGGGGAAGTACTAAGCCATTGCCCTGGAATGCCCAGCTTATCACCTTCAAGCACACATGGCCTTCCGTTGACGCATATGCCCAGGCAATTTTGGCAAGAGTAAGCACATTTTCAAAATAAGAATTATTTTGTTGTCTTGCTAACCAATGAAATTGTGTTGTAGCAGGGTGAATTTTGACATAATACATGCTATTTAAGTGATTTATGTGAGGGGAATATGAAAATGGCAAATCCAGGGTTTAGGAATCAAGACGGGGTTTCTCTAAACAGGCTTCACCTTGATACACAGAACCCAAGACATGATCCACTTGAAGATGAAGATGAGATCATCGCGCAGCTCTACAAAGACGAACAGGTTCTGAATCTTGCAAAGGATATTGTTGCCAAAGGAACGTTGAGTCCTCTTGACCGCCCTGGGGTGATTGAAATGGACGATAATCCTGGCCACTACATCGTCGTGGAGGGAAATCGCCGAACGTGTGCACTCAAGTTGTTGCATGACCCGCAGAAAGCTCCTACTCCAGAAGTTCGTGCTACATTTGAAGCTTTGTCAAAAAGGTTTGAAGTACCCCCCTCGTTTTCTGTTGTTGTATTTACAGATCGCAACGCTGCTCGTCCATGGATTGGTTTGCGTCACTTGGGGGCTCAGGACGGGGCGGGAACTCGCACTTGGGATGCTGCACAAAAGTCTCGGTATGCTGAAACAGAATCGCCCAATCAGTTAGCATTAGCGCTGCTGGACCACGCGGAGAAATCCGGCTGGATAGATGCTGATATGCGTGATCAACTGGCAATTACTACCCTCACGCGATATCTTAGTAGCCCACTGGTACGTGCCGCACTTGGGCTTGGAAACCATCGAGAGCTGTTATATACCCATGATGCTTCTGAAGTAGAGGCCGCGCTGCGTCAGTTTCTTGCTGACGCAGCTCCTGTACATGACGGCGGTGTTCCACGTGTTCATTCTCGGTCTAGAAAGTTGGAACGAGAAGCATATGCCAGAGAACTTGCTGTGCGAGGGATCTCTCCTCGGAGCTTGTTGCCATTTCCAAGTCAGCCTCCTGAACCTGGTTGGCAGGATGACCTATCTCCCGACGTAGTCGAACCCGCTCCAACTCATGGTGTGGATCATGGGCCAGACCCCCTTGATCCTGGCATTACTCCTTCGCAACCTGAACCGGGTCCTTTGCCACCTGCCCCTGATCCAGGCAAGCCCGTTCAACCAAGGCCTCCGCGTGGGAAACAACATCCGGATGATCGTATGTACCTCATGCCAACGGATTTTGCTTTCACTCATAGCGATAAGGCACTTCGTCGTTTGCGCGGTGAATTTCGAAGTACGCCAATCGATGATCATGAGTTTGCTGTAAATTATCTGCTGAGAGCCTTTATCGAGCGTGTGTTGGTTCTCTATGCTAAGCATCGTGGGGTACATAGATCAAAGATGACCGATCAGAAATTGGTACAAGTTTGTGTCGAGGAACTGAGTAAAGAAGGCGTGCCAGATAACGATCTGAAATTGATGAGAGTTGCAATGTCTGACGAAAACTCGGCGCATAGCCTGCATACCTTGGGTACTGCTGTTCACACAAGCCTTGTCGCAACTCGAAAGAGCCTGGTAGGGGCGTGGGATAACTGGGAGAAGGCTCTAAAAATAATGCTTTCTCGTATGTAAAAATGTCTGGCCAGCCGGGGGAGTTTTTGCTATCGTACCGCCATGCCTACTACTGAATCCCCATTGAGATACCCCGGCGGGAAGACACAACTCGCGCCATTTGTGAGCGATCTTCTCCGTGTAAACGGCCTCCAGCAAGGCGTGTATGCAGAGCCATTCGCTGGAGGAGCTGGTCTCGCCTGGAGACTGCTGCTGTCAGGTCAAGTCGGCGAGGTATGGCTTAACGATATTGATCCCTGTGTTTATGCCCTGTGGGATGCTGTACTCAATCAGTCAGAGGCATTGTGTGAGCGAATTGCTGAAGCACCAATAACGCTAGATGAATGGCATCATCAGCGTAGCGTATTTTTGAATAGCAATGCGCCAACGTTGGATCGTGCGTTTTCAACACTGTTCATGAATAGAACGAATCGTTCAGGTATCTTGCTTGGTGGTGTGATTGGTGGAAAATCTCAAGATGGGGTATATAAATTAGATTGCCGCTTTAATCGTAATGAGTTGGTTCGGAAAATTCAACGAATCGCACGTCATCGTGATGTGGTTCGACTAACTCGGCTTGATGCGGCCGAGTGCATTGCTCTATGGTCAGAACAACTGCCTCCGCGATCGCTTATGAATATTGACCCGCCTTATTTCGCAAAAGGCCAAGAGTTGTATATCAACTTCTATACGCCTTCAGATCACGCCAGTCTTGCTGCTGTAATTCGTGAGCTACGGTGTCCCTGGATGTTGACATATGATGATGTACCTCAGATCGAAGATCTATATACAGGCCTTCCAGTCTATCGAAAGAGTCTTGTTTACTATGCGCAAGTTAAGCGGAAGGCAAATGAGCTGTTGGTACTTTCTCCGCAGTTGCGTGCCCCTGATGGTTTGGTGGGTCCTATTATTGAGGCGGCTTTGTAAAAATAGTCGTAGCGGAGCAAGTTCTCTTTTGTTTTTGCGCCCTTGTTCTTATTTTTTTCAAGCTTAATTGCTGATGCAGTGTATCTGCAGCGTTTCTATACCATGATGGGGCGTGGCTGAAATCACGCATCAGCCAGTTGTATTTCAGCGCACGTTGGGTCCAGGCTGCCCAAAGTCGGCTTGGCCACCTCCCTATCAACCACCAAGCCAAACCTATAATGCAGTGTCGATCGATCAGCTCGCGGCTCTCGATTGAAAGCTTTCCAGTCGTCCTTCTGGGATGAGCAAGGCCAGTTCTTGTCGTGACGTACTCCGCCAGTTTTTGTCTCGCGCCATTGCTAGATAGCAACTTGGTCATTTGGTGCAACACCGCCAGCCTATCGTAATCAAACCTGCTTGATGAAGGCGCTCCGTTATCGATTATGCGTAACGCCTTCTCCCAGGACTCGAAAGTACGCTTATTCCATTTTTGAACTGGTTCAATTGCCGATTGACGATAATCGAAGCTGCACACCCAGCAGATACAGAGCGGCTCCGTGCTCATTTCTCGGGGGTGTCCCAATTCAATCCGGTGATACGCCACGCCTTCCCCACACTGTGGGCATCGATCTAGCAGCATGCAATTATGTTTGGGGCAGTAGGTGTAGAATGCGACACGCCATGCTCGGCGGAAGTAGGGCTCTGCATCCTCGCTCAAGCACGTCGGACAGAATTGCATGCCATACCCGAGTCGCTTGCGGTGATACATTTGAAGCGAAAGCATCCATTTTAGTTGACCGGATGCCTTCTCTTGTTCGAATAGTTTGCCTCGGTAGGCCATTAGTGTAGTTTGCCAGACGCGCTCAATTGTCGTCCCTGTTCTTGTTGCCATAGCCTCAATCAGCCACAGGGGGGCGAGCCTATCGATGTCTCGGTTCCATACCTGCCGTTCATTTCCAAATGTCAGTCGGCAAAATGATTGCACTTTCAGCCCGTTCGCATGGGCCACTCGGACGAGCCAAGATGATAGCAACTCATCTTTGTATGGATGTGGGTGAGCGGGCCAAAGCATGTCAGTTGCTCAGTTGAGCCTGCCGCTTTCGATCTGATGGCGATATCCATCCGATTCCATCGAGAATGCGTGCATCGATCTGCTCCCGCCCGGTTTTGATTGCGTGCTCGGAAGCATTGGCCAGCAATCGAGAGAGTTCTCCGATGTAGCCTTCGCTCATCGAGAACAGCTTTGTGGCCAGGGTGGTGTCGTGCAGTGCCGAGGACTCACGCAACGGCAGCATGCGTTCGAAACTGGCCAACAGGCGCAGAAAATCGGTATCAAATTCCCAGCGTGGCAGCAGTGCTGGTTCGAAGCGGTTGGCTAATTGCGGGTCGGTTTGCAGGGCGCGGAAGGCATCGCGGGTGCCGACAGCCACGATTGGAACCTGTAGCTCATTGCCCAGGTACTTGAGTACGTTTAAGAAGGCACGCTGTCGGTTCAGATTTCCTGCCAGAACATGATGGATCTCATCGATGATCAGCATGCGTAGCCCGACGTATTTCAGCAGCTTGATAACTTGGAATTGCTTCTTGTCCGTAAGCGCCCGGTGAACCCCTGTTGACGCGCGCCATCATTCCTCGGCCGACCACCGATGCGGCAGCAGTTCCGCTATCCGACTCTGCTTCCAGCTCGGCAGGCGCGTGAGCACATCCCGCAAATACGCATACGGGTCATGCCCGTTCAGCCGGGCCGACTGGATCAGGCCGCATGATTGCGGCCGCTCGTTGGCCGCCGCGCAGCGAGCCTGCGAACAGCCAGTTCGACCGCCCGACCGCCCACGGCCGGATCTGGTTCTCGACCCAGTTGTTATCGATCGGCGCTTCGCCGTCTTCGAGGTAGCGCGTTAGCGCTTCCCAG
>NZ_JHVK01000019.1 GCF_000620105.1 Microvirgula aerodenitrificans DSM 15089
CGTGCGGCTTGATCCTATAAGTCGAGACATTCGGCTGTGTGAGCGAGCGATACGCAAAATCTGACTTGAAGTTGTTGCTTCTTCTGTTTCTGGTTGTTGGGATAAGTCCCGGCGACCAACCTTTTACCCTGGCGGCCATAGCGAGCGGGAACCACCCCTTCCCATCCCGAACAGGACCGTGAAACTGCTTTGCGCCGATGATAGTGTGGCACTTGCCCATGCGAAAGTAGGTCACCGCCAGGTCCTATACTGAAGCCCTCGTACCCTGTACGAGGGCTTCTTTCATTGGTGCGACTGAATGCGCAAAGCCGCCCCCCGTGCCATGCCCGGGGGGCGGCTTTCATGGGCGGTTTACTGCGGGGTGAAATCGAGCAGCTTGCCCCAGGTGTTGCCGCGCCCAACGAATGTACGGGGCAGCAGCCTCGGCAGCCTGTCGATGTGGCACATGGACACGGGAGAGTTCAGGGCCCGGGTCGTGCGGCCCAGCACATCGGCGATGTACTGGGCGTTGGCGGCTGCCGGCGCATGGGGGGTAGCTGCATTGCAGGACATCAGATAGAGGGGACTGCCGGGACGGGATCTGGCGTAACCCGAGAACCGGAACAGCTCGTCTGCCCACTCATCGGGTGTGACATACGTCCCATTGATGGTCTGCATGAGCCCGGGTTTCCCGTGAGTCATGACCAGCGAGCCGTCTTTGAATTCTGGCAGAAACAGGAAATGGATTTTGTCCTGTGATTCTGTGGCCTCGACGAAGTTGATGTGGCCATTTTTTATCAGGCGGCCGGTAATGACGCGCCCGGTGGCCTTCACGTAGCTGGCCAGCGCTGGCCCGATCATCCCCGTTACCGCCGAGGCCATGCCCAGCCCAAGCGATATCCAGCCCAGCGTGCGTGCCAGTTCGGGGTCCCGGTCTTCCAGTACGGCGGAGGCGATGCCAGTGGCGCTGGACGCCAGGCCAAGGACAGTGGAGGTTGCCAGCAGCAAGCTGCCCAGGACCGTCATCGCTGCCAGCGTTGCCAGGCCGAGGGTAAGAATGCCGAGCAGGATACCGAGAATGCCCATCCCGAGTCCGAACCCGGCGGAAACACTCATGTAGCCGGAATGATCGCTCCGGTTGACCGGATCACCGCGGCAGAACGCATACGGATTGATGCCGCCACCCGAGAACGGGCAGTACGGGTCTTTGTTCAGGAAGCACTGCAGCATCGGATCATAGCTGCGTGCGCCATCACCCAGGTGATACAGCTGGCTGCGCGGGTTGAGCCAGTCGATGCGTTCACCGTGCATGCCGATTGCGGGGCGGGGGCCGGAACCCGGGACCGCTGGCAGGTTTTCCGGGAGGGAGGATGTTTCGCCTGGCATGGTGGGCTCCTGATGTCCGGCATCCTGAGCAGCCGGTGCCGGTCTGATATGTCGCTTCAAAGCCTGCTATAGGAGATCTGTGCTGCCCCGGTTGTTCTTTCGGACGAATGGCGCGGACCGTCAACCGGCCGTTTTGGGCTGCTTTCATCCATGGTTCAGCGCGGCGCGGAACCGCGCCGTTTTCTCCAGGTGATACAGCAGGCTGCATGCGCCAGTCCGGCCGGCGTGCTGTTCATGCATGCCAGCCAGCGGCGGGGCACCGGTACCCGGAGTGGCCCATGAATGACGGGATGAGGTGGGGGGATGTGGCAGTGTCGCCGGGCACGGCTGGCCTCCCTGTTTTCGGGCGCCGTCGAGGCCGGTCCCGGCCGGGGCGCCGCTTCTGAAACCAGTTTCAGGCCGGGAAACTCCGCGACTGCCAGGCCTGCCTGCAGGACAAGTGGCGGTTAGCGGGCAACCGGCCGTTTTGCCAGCATCCGCTGCAGCGTGCGGCGGTGCATGTTCAGGGCGCGGGCGGTGGCGGAGACGTTGCCGTCGTTCTCGTTCAGTACCCGCTGAAGGTGTTCCCAGGTCAGCCGCTTCAGCGACATCGGGGTGGCCGGGTCGGCCGGGGCGGTCGGCGAGGTGGTCGAATCGGCTTGCAGGGCTGCCAGGATGCTGTCCGCATCGGCCGGCTTGGCCAGGTACTGGGTCGCGCCCAGTTTGATGGCATCGACTGCCGTGGTGATGCTGGCATAGCCGGTCAGTACCAGAATCGGCGTATCCGGCAGTTTTTCGCGCAGGGCCGGAATCCATTTCAGACCACTGCAGCCGCCAAGGTTCAGATCGAGCACGATGCCGTCGATCGGTTGTGGTGTCTCGCTGATGACCTCCAGCGCCCGTTCCGGGGAGACCGCGAGGCTGATGGACAGCCCCTTGCGCTGCAGCACCCGGGACAGCATGGACAGAAAGGCTTCGTCATCGTCGATCAGGAGCAGGTGTGTCATGGGGGGCTAACCACGTGGGAGGTGGGCAGGGGCAGGGTCAGTGTGGTGCAGACGCCGTCCGCATCGCTGTCCATCCGCAGTGTACCGCCCAGCTTGTCCAGGGTGGCGTGGGCCAGGAACATGCCCAGTCCCATTCCATGCTGCTTGCTGCTGGCCACCGGCATTGCCGGATGGGTGAGCTCCAGCTGCGGCGGCAGACTGCCGGCATGGCGGATGCGGATGACCAGTATCGGTGCCTGCCAGTCGGCCTGGACCGTTATCCGGCCATCGGGGCTGGCGTCGGCGGCATTGTTCAGCAGGTTCAGCAGTGCGGGGCCGAAGCTTGGGTCGAACCAGCGGGTCGGCGCTGTCGCCAGCGCCGGCTGATAGTCGAGCTCGATTTGCGGTCGCAGATTGCGCCAGTTGGCGACCAGATGTCCGAGTTGCTGCGAGACCGGCTCTGCCGGCGACGCCAGCTCGCCGCCCTGCTGTTTCAGGCGTCCCAGCGCGCGGCGGCAGGCACCCAGCTGATTGCGCATCAGCCGGACATCGTCGTCCAGCTCGGGGTCGCCGGCATAGCGTTCGGCCAGGTCGTCGGCCAGCAGGGTCAGGGTATTCAGTGGTGTGCCGAGTTCATGTGCGGCGCCGGCGGCAATCATGCCCAGCGCTACCAGCTTTTCGTCGCGCAGCTGGGTTTCGCGGATGCGGCCCAGCTCCAGTTCGCGCTCGCGCACCGTGCGTGACAGTCTGGCCAGCGGTCCGGCCAGCACGATGCCGCAGACGCAGAAGGTCAGCCACATGCCGGCCAGATGCAGGCTGATCAGCATGTCCGAATGCTCGCCGGCGACCATGATCGGCTGGTGCCAGCGGAACAGCAGGGCATAGGCGAGCATCGACGCGGCGGCCAGCAGCCAGGTCCGGGTCGCAGGCATGGCCTGTGCGGCCAGTGCGATCAGCAGCAGATACATCGACACCAGCGGATTGGCCGGGCCACCGGTCAGGTACAGCAGCGCGGTCAGGCAGAGAAAATCGACACCGAGCTGTATATCGAGCGCGGCCCAGCGCGCCGGGCCGGCGAGACTCCAGACCAGGTTGGCCGAGGCCAGCGAGCAGGCGACCAGGGCCAGGGCCGGCCACGGCAATTCGACTGCGCCCAGATACAGGGCGCCGCCGGCCAGCAGACACAGGCCGAGAATGGCCCAGCGCAGGCGAACGATGCGAATCGACGAGGGAAGGTCCATGACTCGGGGGGCGGGAAAGGGAGCGCTCATTGTACCGGGCAGGGAAAGGGGAAGGGCATTGGCGCTGGTTCGGCAGTGACCGGGCCGAATGTACCTGCCCGGACGGCGATGTGCTTGCGGCATATTGTCGCGCCGGCGTGGTTGCCTTCCGCTCGGACGAGGGAGACTTCTGCTACGGTCAACAGTAGATCTGGTTGTTGTTGCCGTCTTTCCAAGGAGACCTGATGTGAATACCGGACTGATTTCCGCCGTCTCCCTGCTGCATTGCAGCGAACAGGCCGCGCTGGCCAGCCACTGCCTGGCCTTGCCCGGCTATCCGTATGTCTCTGCCATCACGCTGGCGCCGGATGAGGACGGTGTGCCGCTGACCGTGATCAGCACCCTGGCCGAGCACACCAGGCAGTTGCAGGCCGATGCGCATGCCAGTCTGCTGCTGGCCGATGCCACCCTGCCGGCGGATCGCACGCTGAGGATCACGCTGCTGGCCGATGCCATGCCGTGCGAGCGGACACCGGCGCGCCGGCAACGTTTTCTGCGCTACCAGCCCGGTGCGGTCGACTATATCGACTTCGACGATTTTTCCTTCTGGCGCTTCGTGCCGAAGCGGGCGCGCTTCGTGGCCGGCTTCGGTCGCATGGGCTGGTTCGATGGCGCCGAGCTGCTGCGGCCGGCGCTGCCGTTCGAAGCCGAGGCCATCGCCGGGCTGACCGGCCAGGGCTGGCATGTGCTCGGCGTCGACAGTGGTGGCTGTGATCTGCGCCTGCTCGATCTTCGCCGCCGGATCACCTTCGAGCGACCGCCGCAGGATGTGGACGAGGTGCTGGCTGCCGTGGCCGCAGGCGGGGCAGCGGCGGCATGAGTGTCGCCCGGCCGGTCATCGGCAACGTCTGGGGCCTGGTCCGGCCCTGCCCTGCTGGTCCGGTGACGACCGTCGCCGTGCCTGGGGTCAGCCTGCGCGCCGTGCTGTGCTATCCGGCAAAAGCCGGTGCGATCGATGACCGGCAGCTGGTGGCCATCCTGCACGAGGCGGGGCTGGTGCATTTCAGCAACCGGCTCGACCACTGCGAATCCTGTGCGCACGTGATGAGTCTGGGCGAGCAGCAGCGGATCGCGCTGGCCAGGGTACTGCTCGATCCGCCGGATGTGCTGTGCCTGGATGAGGCGTCCAGTGCGCTGGACGAAGACATGGAGCAGCAGTTGTACGCCCGTATCGTCGCTGTCATGCACAGCGGCATCCTGCTCAGCGTCGGTCATCGTGCCACTCTCGATGCCGGCCTGTTCATGCCGGCCGGGTCCGCCTCCGCCATCCGGGCTATGGTCTGACGCTATGTAGTCGGATATATTGCGCCTGGTATTCCCTAGCCAGAGTCGCAGCCCATGCCGTTTGCCACCGATCTTGCCCTGCTGGCCGAAGGCCGGCGCTATGCCGCGCTGCCCCAGGTGCGCCTGCTGGAAGCCATTGCCGCCGAAGGCTCGATCACGCGAGCAGCCAAAGCGGCCGGTGTCAGCTACAAGACCGCCTGGGACATGGTCGACGCGATGAACAACCTGTCGCCGCAGCCGCTGGTGACCCGTGCAGCAGGTGGCCGCGGTGGCGGCGGTACGCAACTGACCGAGGCCGGGCACGCGCTGGTCAAGGTCTATCGCGCCATCGAGGCCGAGCAGCACCGCATGCTGGCGGCCCTTCATCTGGACGACGTACCGGCCACACTCGATCTGCTGAGGAGATTCCGCACCATGCGCACCAGTGCCCGCAATCAGTTCCTTGGCCGCATCAGCGCGATCCGTACCGGCGCGGTCAATGACGAGATCGAACTCGAACTCGCCGGCGGCGCGCGGCTGGTCGCCATCATTACCAGTGACAGCCGGGCCAGCCTCGGTCTCGAAGTTGGCGGTGAGGCGATCGCGCTGGTCAAGGCCTCGTCGATCATGGTGGCGACCGGTCTCGGTGACGCGCTGCTGTCTGCGCGCAACCAGCTGACCGGCATTGTCGCGTCGCTGACGCCGGGGGCGGTCAACACCGAAGTGGTCATCGATCTCGATGGCGGCAACAGCGTGTGCGCCATCGTCACTCACGACAGCGCCGAGCGCATGGCGCTGGCCGTCGGCCAGCAGGCCACCGCGCTGTTCAAGGCATCGCAAGTGATCCTGGCCGTCGCTGCCTGATTTCCTACTGTTTTTCCCCGGAGTTTCCATGCTGAAGAAGACCCTGCCGCTGCTGGTTTCCCTCGTGTTTGCCGGACCGGCGCTGGCGGCCGAGCCGCTGTCGGTGGCCGTTGCCGCCAATCTGCAGTACACGTTCGACGATCTGGCCGCGGCATTTCAGCGCGAGACCGGCATTGCCGTCAAACCGTCTTACAGCTCGTCGGGCAAGTTCGTCGCCCAGATCCAGAATGGCGCACCGTACGATTTCTTCCTGTCGGCCGACCGTGATTTCCCGGAAAAGCTGGCCGAACTCGGCCTGACTGCCACGCCACCGAAAATCTATGCCTACGGCACGCTGGTGCTGTGGACGCTGAAGCCGGATCTGAATCTGAACAACTGGCAGCAGGCGCTGGCCGGCCCGCAGGTCGCCAAAATCGCCGTCGCCAATCCGCGTACGGCGCCGTATGGCCGTGAAACCATGAAGGTGCTCGGCAAGCTCGGCCTGGACAGCAAGCTGGAATCCAAACTGGTGTTTGGTGAAAGCATCTCGCAGACCAACCAGTACATCTACTCGCGTGCGGCCGATGCCGGCTTTACCGCCAAGTCGGTGGTGGTGTCCCCGGAAATGAAGGGCAAGGGCCATTATGTGGAGCTGGCCCGTGACAGCTACCAGCCGATCGCGCAGGCGATGGTGGTGACCAGGCGCGGTGGTGCCGAGAACGGGGTGGCCGCCCGCAAGCTGTATGACTTCATGAGTTCGGCCACGGCGCGCGACATCCTGTCGAAGAACGGCTACCTGCTGCCATGAACCGCCTCGACGCCAGTGTAGTGGCGGTGAACTGCGAGGCGTCGCTGGCGCTGGTGGAGGTCGAGCTGGACAACGGGACGCGCCTGACCGCGATGATGGCTGGCGGTGCGGGGGCCTTTGTTCCCGGCGCGCGGGTCACCGCGGGCTTCAAATCGGCGGAAGTGTCGCTGGCCAAGGGCGCGCTCGGCCGGATCAGCCTGCGCAACCGGCTGGTGGCGACCATTGATTCGCTCGACCTCGGCCGGCTGATGGCGCGGGTCACGCTCGACTGCGACGGACACAAGATCGTGTCGCTGATCACGGCCCGCGCGGCAAGCGATCTGGAACTGGCCCCCGGCGATGCGGTGACGGCGCTGATCAAGGCCAATGAGCTGTCGCTGTGGATCGAGGCAGGAGACGGGCCATGCTGAGCCGGATCGACTGGAGTCCGCTGTTTCTGACGTTCGAGCTGGCGGCCGTGACCACGGCCATCCTGCTGGTGATCGGCGTGCCACTGGCCCTGTGGCTGGCCGGCAGCCGTGCCCGCTGGAAGCCGGTTGCCGAAGCGCTGGTCAGCATGCCGCTGGTGCTGCCGCCGTCGGTGCTGGGCTTTTACCTGCTGCTGGCGTTCTCGCCGCAGTCCTGGCTTGGCCACTGGCTGGCGGCGACCTTCGACCTGCGCCTGGTCTTTACTTTCGAGGGACTGGTACTTGGTTCGGTGTTGTTCAGCATGCCGTTCATGGTTCACCCGCTGCAGTCCGGCTTCCAGTCGTTGCCGGTGTCATTGACCGAGGCCGCCCGCACACTGGGGGCGTCACGGCTGAAGATCCTGTTCCGCGTGCTGCTGCCGAACCTGAAGCCGTCGCTGCTGTCCGGCATCGTGCTGGCATTTGCGCACACGGTCGGCGAGTTTGGCGTGGTGCTGATGATTGGCGGCAATATCCCCGGTGTGACCAAGGTCGCGTCGATCGCCATCTACGACGAAGTGGAAGCCCTCGACTATGCGGCGGCCAATGTCTACGCCGGCGTGCTGTTCGTGCTGAGCTTTGTCGTGCTGCTGACGGTCTACATCATCAACAAGGCGCAGGCGCGCGCGGCCTGAGCCGGCGCGCGGCGGAGATTTCATGATCGAATTCGATCTGCAGAAGCGGCTGGTGTCCCGGCATGGCGAACTGGCGTTCTCGGCCGCGGCCACCATCCGTGCCGGCGAGCGTGTCGCGCTGTTCGGCCCGTCCGGGGCCGGCAAGACCACGCTGCTGCGCATGCTGGCCGGGTTGACCCGGCCGGACAGCGGCCGTCTCGTGGTCGGCGACGAGGTGTGGTTCGATGCGGCACGCGGCATCGACCTGCGGCCGCAGCGTCGCCGCATCGGGCTGGTATTCCAGGATTACGCACTGTTCCCGCACCTGACGGTGCGCGGCAACCTGACCTTTGCCGCGCGCACGCCGGCGCGGGTCGACGAGCTGCTGGCACTGATGGGGCTGGAAGCACTGGCCAATCGCAAGCCGGACACGCTGTCCGGCGGACAGAAGCAGCGGGTGGCACTGGCGCGCGCGCTGGCCTGGGAGCCGGCGCTGCTGTTGCTGGACGAACCGCTGTCGGCACTGGACCCGGCCCTGCGCAGCCGGCTGCAGCAGGAGCTGCTGCGCGTGCACGAGGCGCTGAAGCTGACCACGGTGCTGGTCAGCCATGATCTGGCGGAAGTGTTCCGGCTGGCCAGCCGGGTCATTCGTCTCGAGGACGGTGTGGTGACCGGCGATGCGACCCCGGCCGAACTGTTCCTGACCCGGCAGGCGGCCGGTCGTTTCCGTCTGGCCGGCGAGGTGCTGGCAATCCGGGACGAGGATGTGCTGCAGATCGCCAGCCTGCTGGTGGGCGGCGAGATTGTCGATGTCGTGCTCGATGACGACGAGGCGGCGCAACTGCGCGTCGGCCAGCGGGTGACCGTGGCGGCCAAGGCATTCAGCCCGCTGGTGTTTCCGGCCGGGGACTGAGCCCCCGGCTCAACGGTGCAGGAACAGCTCCAGCACGATCTTGCTGCCGAGGTAGGCGAGCATCAGCGTGCCCATGCCGGCCAGCGTCCAGCGCGCTGCGACCCGACCGCGCCAGCCATAGCGCGAACGGCCGAACAGCAGCAGCGCAAACACCACCCATGACACCATCGAGAACACGCTCTTGTGCGTGAACGCGAACGGCATGCCGAAAATCTGTTCGGAGAAGGTCACCCCGGTGAACACAGTCACCGTCAGCAGCAGGAAGGCAACCGACAGCAGCTGGAACAGCAGGGTTTCCAGCGCCAGCAGCGGTGGCAGGCGGGTCGGCAGCGTGGCCAGCTGGCGGGTATGCAGCCGCTTGTCGACCCACAGCATCAGCCCGGCCAGCAGTGCTGCCAGCAGGAACATGCTGTAGGCGATCAGCGAGATGACGATGTGCACGGTCAGCAGCGGCGTGGCCTGCAGATCGGACTGGTGGGTATACGGCAGCAGTGCGCCCATGGCGACCCCGAGGCCGGCCATCCACATCAGGGGGGCCTGCAGGCCCTCCATGCGGAAGAACCAGGAGGTGATCCAGTAGATCAGCACGGTCAGCCACGCCAGCAGGCTGACGGCTTCGCCGACGCCGAGATGCAGCAGCTGGCCGGCCGGTGCGGCCAGCGTCAGCGCGTGCAGCGCCAGCGCGGCGCCGATCAGCAGGTGCTCGATGCGGGGCGCGCGTGGCAGGGTCAGCGCACTCTTGCCGCACCAGTGGGCGGTAAAGTGCCAGGCCAGCAGCAGATAGCAGACCAGGGCGATCCCGGCTGCGACGGGCAGAAATTCGGCGGTTGTCATGAAGGCGATGGGCGTTGCGACGGTTTTGCCGTCGGCTCATGTAAAATGTCGGTTTCCTGAAAGTCTAACCGATTCCCTGCCAGCGCGGGACGCGCTGGCGCAAGGACAGCCTGCATGCTCGACAACCTGACCAATCGCCTTTCCGGCGTGATCAAGACCCTCAAGGGTCACGCACGGCTCACCGAGTCGAATATCTCCGATGCCATGCGCGAAGTGCGCATGGCCCTGCTGGAAGCCGACGTCGCGCTGCCGGTGGTCAAGACCTTCGTCGCCCACGTCAAGGAACGGGCGATGGGGCAGGACGTCATGGGCAGCCTGACGCCGGGCCAGGCCGTGGTCGGCGTCGTCAACGAGGAACTGGTCAAGCTGATGGGCGAGACCAATGACGCGCTGAACCTGGCTGCCGTGCCGCCGGCCATCGTGCTGATGGCCGGCCTGCAGGGCGCCGGCAAGACCACCACTACCGGCAAGCTGGCCAAGCTGCTGAAGGAAAAGCAGAAGAAAAAAGTCCTGCTGGTGTCCGCCGACGTGTATCGCCCGGCGGCCATCGAACAGCTGAAGCTGTTGTCCGAACAGGTCGGCGTCGAATGGTTCCCGTCCGACCCGTCGCAGAAGCCGGTCGATATCGCCGTGGCGGCGGTCGATCACGCGAAGCGCCACTTCTTTGACGTGCTGATCGTCGATACCGCCGGTCGCCTCGCCATCGACGAGGCGATGATGGCCGAAATCAAGGCGGTGCACGCTGCCGTCAACCCGGTCGAGACGCTGTTCGTGGTCGATGCGATGCAGGGTCAGGATGCGGTCAACACCGCCCAGGCCTTCAACGACACGCTGCCGCTGACCGGCGTGGTGCTGACCAAACTCGACGGCGACTCGCGCGGTGGCGCGGCGCTGTCGGTCCGCCATGTGACCGGCAAGCCGATCAAGTTCATCGGTGTCGGCGAAAAACTCGACGGGCTGGAACCGTTCCACCCCGACCGGATGGCCAGCCGCATTCTCGGCATGGGCGACGTACTGTCGCTGATCGAGGATGTGCAGAAGGGCATCGACGAGCAGGATGCCGCCGCCATCGCCAGGAAGATGAAGTCCGGCAAGGGCTTCGACCTCGAGGACTTCAAGTCGCAGATCCTGACCATGCGCAAGATGGGCGGCATGTCCAGCCTGATGGAGAAAATGCCGGGCCAGATCGGCCAGATGGCCAAGGGGATGGAAGGCGCGCAGGCCGAGAAGTCGGTCAACCGCATCGAGGGCATCATCAACTCGATGACGCCGGCCGAACGGCGCAAGCCCGACATCATCAAGGCCAGCCGCAAGCGCCGCATCGCGGCCGGCGCCGGGGTCAGCGTGCAGGAGGTCAACCGCATGCTGAAGCAGTTCGAGGAAATGCAGAAAATGATGAAGCAGTTCTCGAAGGGCGGCATGATGAAGATGATGCGCGGCATGAAGGGCTTGTTGCCGGGCATGTAAGCCCCCATCTGCGGGAGAGCCCGCCGGCTCTTCCGGATTTTCCCCCATTGCGGACCGTGTCCGCGCAGCGCAGGCTGGAACCGATGTTCGATACCCTGATTCTGACCGAATCCCGCTATCTGCACCCCGACGAATCCGACTGGTATACGTCGCAGGTCCATCTCGAGGATGGGCTGGTCATGGAGGCCCTGCAGCGCCAGGGCCTGAACGTGGCGCGCCGCGACTGGGCCGACCCTGACCAGGACTGGGGCCAGACCCGTTCCGTGCTGTTCCGTACCACCTGGGACTATTTCGACCGCTATGCGACATTCTCGCCGTGGCTTGACCATGTCGAATCGTGTACGCGGCTGCTGAACGAGTCGGCACTGATCCGCTGGAATATCGACAAGCACTACCTTGGCGACCTGGCGCGCGCCGGCATCAATGTGGTGCCGACCGTCTACGTCGAGCCGGGCGACAGCCGGAGCCTGACCGAAGTGGTGGCCGGACTGGACTGGGACGAACTGATCCTCAAGCCGGCGGTGTCGGGTGCGGCCCGCCACACCTACCGTTTTCATGCCGATCGTGCCGGCGAGCATGAAGCGGCGTTCGGCGAGCTGATCCGGCACGAATCGATGATGCTGCAACCGTTCCAGCGCGGTGTGCTGGAGCAGGGCGAGCTGTCGCTGATGGTGATCGACGGCAAAGTGACCCACGCCATCCGCAAGACGCCGAAGGCAGGTGATTTCCGCGTCCAGGACGACCACGGCGGCAGCGTGCATCCGCACCAGCCGAGCGCCGAGGAGTGCGCCTTTGCCGAGGCCGCCGTGCGCGCCGTGCCGTTCGACGTCCTGTATGCGCGGGTCGATACCATCCGCGACAACGCCGGCCGGCTGGCCATCATGGAGCTCGAGATGATCGAGCCCGAACTGTTCTTCCGTTTTGCGCCGGCCGCCGCCGACGCGCTGGCCGCCGGACTGGTCCGGCGTCTGGGCTGATGTTTCCGCCGCGGCCCCGGGGTCGCGACATGGTTTTCAACTCGCCGGCTGGTCCGGCATAGCAAGATCGACGCACATGAATCTCAATGCATTGACCGCCCTGTCCCCGATCGACGGCCGCTACGCCGCCGCCTGCGAACCGCTCCGGGGCATCTTCAGCGAATTCGGCCTGATGAAATCCCGGGTGAAAGTGGAACTGGAGTGGCTCAAGACGCTGGCCGCCGAGCCGCTGATCGGCGAAATCGCCCCGTTCTCCGATGCCACCATCGAAGAGATCAACACCCTGATCGACAGCTTCTCGGTCGAACATGCGGAAGCGGTCAAGGCGATCGAGGCACGCACCAACCATGACGTGAAAGCCATCGAGTACTGGCTGAAGGAACGCCTGTCCGGCAATCCGGAAGTGATGGCTGCCAGCGAATTCATCCACTTTGCCTGCACGTCGGAAGACATCAACAACCTCAGCCATGCGCTGATGCTGAAGAGCGCACGCGATCTGGTGCTGGTACCGGTGCTGGATGAAATCATCACCCGCCTGACCGAACTGGCCCACCAGCTGGCCGCCCAGCCGATGATGAGCCGCACCCATGGCCAGCCGGCCACGCCGACCACCATGGGCAAGGAAATCGCCAACGTCGTCTACCGGCTGCAACGCCAGCGCGAGATGCTGTCCCGCCAGGAAATGCTGGCCAAGATCAACGGTGCCGTCGGCAACTTCAATGCCCACCTGACCGCTTACCCGGAAGTGGCCTGGGAAGGTCTGGCCAAGCGCTTCGTCGAAGGCCTGGGCCTGACCTACAACCCGTACACGATCCAGATCGAGCCGCATGACTACATGGCCGAGCTGTTCCAGACCATGGTGCGCGTCAACACCATCCTGATCGACCTCGACCGCGACATGTGGGGGTATATCTCGCTGGGTTACTTCAAGCAGAAAGTCATTGCCGGCGAAGTCGGCAGCTCGACCATGCCGCACAAGGTCAACCCGATCGATTTCGAGAACTCGGAAGGCAACTTCGGGCTGGCCAACGCGCTGCTGTCGCACCTGGCCGAAAAGCTGCCGGTCAGCCGCTGGCAGCGTGACCTGACCGACTCCACCGTGCTGCGCAATATGGGCGTGGCGTTCGGCTATACCCAGCTCGGTTTCAAGGCGCTGCTGCGCGGCCTGAACAAGCTGGAAAGCAATCCGGCGCTGCTCGAAGCCGACCTCGACGCGAACTGGGCGCTGCTGGCCGAGCCGATCCAGACCGTGATGCGTCGCTACGGCATCGAGAATCCGTACGAGCAACTGAAGGAACTGACTCGTGGCAAGGACGGCATCAGCCGCGAGACGCTGGCGGCCTTTATCGAGACGCTGGCAATCCCGGCCGACGAGAAGACCCGCCTGCTGGCGCTGAGTCCGGCGACCTACCTCGGCAAGGCGGAAGAACTGGCCAAGCGGATCTGACCGCGACCTTCTCCTCATGTCCGTTTTTTGCGGGCGGGGAGCATGAACAGCCTGAAGCGCCCTTCGCGGGCGCTTTTTCATTGTTCATGTCTGGCGCGGTTAGGCAAAACGGGTAAAAAATATGGCGACGTATCCGGTATCGCGCTATGTTCAAACCGTTCATCCCAAAAAAGGAAGTCCCTTCATGTTTCTGCGTCGATTGCTGGTCGGCATCCTTGCCGCCTTTGTCTACATCGGTGCCGCGTTTGCTGCGGTCAACGTCAATACGGCGAGCCAGGCCGAGCTGGAAGCGCTGAACGGCATCGGGCCGGCCAAGGCCAGGGCCATCCTCGATTACCGGCAGAAGAACGGGCCGTTCAAATCGGTCGATGACCTGAAAAAAGTGACCGGTATCGGCGACAAGACGCTGGAAAGCATCCGCAAGGACGTGTCGCTGTCCGGCGCCACCACGCTGCCGGCGGCGAAGCCGGGTGCCAAGCCGGCGGCCCCGGCCAGTGCCAAGGCCGCGCCGGCTGCCAAGCCGGCTTCGGCTCCGGCCGCTGCCCCGGCTGCGGACAAGGCGACGACGGACAAGGCCAAGAAGCCGGCCACCAAAAAACCGGCCCCGGCCGGCGAGCCCGCCGTCGACAAGGACAAGACTGCCGCCAAGGACAAGGCCAAAAAACCGGCCACTGCTCCGGCACAGTAAGTTCCCCCTGCACGAAAAATCCCCGCCTGGCAGAGAACAGGCGGGGATTTTTCATGTGACGCGCGGGTGGGCTCAGTGCAGCAGGCGCAGCTGCTTGACGTCGATTTCGGTCGATGTCAGGTCCTTGTCGACCTCGCCGGAGATCTCGACCTGGTCCTTCGGTGCGACGGTCTGGCCGGCCCAGACATGCTTGTCGATCTCGACCGTGATCTTGCCGGTCTTGTCCTGGAACTCGTAGTTGTCGTGATTCAGGCGCTTGGTGATCCGGCCCTGCAGCACGACCGGGCTGTCATCGGGCAGGGCACGGGCCTGTTCGACCGTGACCGGCTTCGGCGGTTCTCCAACGAATCCGCCGGTGGTGGCGGGCGCGGCCCAGGCTGCGGCGCTGGCAAGCAGGGGGATGGCAATCAGAAGCGAACGCATGATGGTGCCTTTCGTAGCGTTACCCCGTCAGCGGGGCGATGGCGTTACTATCGGATTCCTCATTTAATCAGACCTTAGTCATCGCCATGCCGGGATACGACGGGCTGGCGGTGTCCGGGCATTCATCATTACTGCGGGAGAGACAGCGTGAGAGTGGGTTATATCGGTTTGGGCATCATGGGGCGTCCGTGTGTACGGAATCTGCTCAAGGCGGGCTTCGAGGTGTCGGTCTGGGCGCGCCGCCCGGCCAGCATCGGCGATCTGGCGGTCACCGCCTGCGCGACACCGGCCGAGCTGGCCGGACGCGTCGACGTGCTGGTGACCAATGTGTCGGACACCCCCGACGTCGAGTCGGTGCTGTTCGGGGAAAACGGCGTGCTGTCGGGCGCACGGCCGGGGTTGATCGTGATCGACATGTCGACCATCGCCCCGCTGGGCGCACGACGCATCGCTGCCGGCTGCGCCGGGCAGGGCGTGACTTTCCTCGATTCGCCGGTCTCGGGCGGCGAGGTCGGTGCCGTCAACGGCACGCTGTCGTTCATGGTCGGTGGCGAGCAGGCGGCATTCGACAAGGCGCAGCCGGTGTATCAGGCGATGGGCAAGAACATTGTCCGCATCGGCGACTCCGGTGCCGGCAGCGTGGCCAAGGCCTGCAACCAGATCGTGGTGGCGCTGAATGTGCAGGCGGTTGCCGAGGCATTCAAGCTGGCCGATGCGTGCCAGGTCGACAAGGCTCGCGTGCGCGAGGCGCTGCTGGGCGGCTTTGCCTCCAGCCGGGTACTGGATATCCATGGCCAGCGCATGATCGACGACAACTACGTGCCGGGCTTCAAGGCCAAACTGCACCAGAAGGACATGGGGATTGTCGGTGAGACCGCCCGCGCGCTGGACACGGCCCTGCCGGCCACCACGCAGGTGACGGCGCTGATCGACGCGCTGGTGGCGAACGGCGACGGTGAGCTTGATTCGTCGGCGATCGCGCGGCTGATTTCTGCGGCCTAAAGCAGGATGGCGGCGAGGACGCGGCGGTCCTCGCTGACCAGAATATTGAAGGTCCGGCAGGCGGCGGGGGTATCCATGACCTCGACGCCGATCTGACGGGCGGTCAGCGCGGCAGTCAGGCGCGGATGCGGAAATCGCAGCCGCGGACCGGTACCCAGCACCACGACTTCCGGGTCATGCGCCAGCAGCGCGGCGAAGTCGTCCTCGGTCAGCGCCTCGAACGAGGAGGCGGGCCATGGCGTCAGCAGATCCGCCATGACCAGCAATGGCTGGTGGTGCTGTTCCTGATTGATGGCGACAAAGCCGTCGCCATAGGCGGTGAACAGGTTTTGTGCGCCCTGGGTCAGATGCATTTTCATCAAGTGTTCTCGCTTGCTTGCGGCGGTCGTGTCCGTAAGGTGCCGCCGTTCATGGGTCTGCCGCGATTATACGGCGTTGCGGCCGTGTCGCGGTCGCCACGCTTTTTTAGATACCCCCACTGTGGATTGCCGGCATGATAGGGGTATTTGTTTGCCGTTTTTACGGGTGCGGGGTATATTTCTGGAAACGTTTCTGGAGATACCCCAAAAATGGCGCTGACATCCGAAGACATCGCCGCGATCGTCGATGGCGACCGTGACCGAAAGCTGTTCGACGGCGGTGGTCTTTACCTGCTGGCGCGGCCGAATGGCGCGCGCTACTGGCGACTCAAGTACCGTTTCGCCGGCAAGGAGAAAGTGCTCGCCCTGGGCGTGTATCCGCAGATTTCCCTCGATGCCGCCCGGGATGCCGCCGCCGCCGCGCGCGCACAACTGGCCGCTGGCGTCGATCCGTCCGGCGCGCGCGCCGGGCGTCGCCAGCCGGAAGCCGCCGCCGTGGCCGTGCCGCTTCCTTCTTCCCCTTTGCCGAACACTCTCCACAAGGTCGCCCCGATGAAGCCGATCCACAAATCCAGCAAATTGCTCAACGTCTGCTACGACATCCGCGGCCCGGTGCTCGACCGCGCCAAACAGATGGAGGACGAAGGGCAGCGCATCATCAAGCTGAATATCGGCAACCCGGCGCCGTTCGGTTTCCTGGCTCCGGAAGAAATCATGCAGGACATGGCGCGCCACCTGCCGCAGGCCTCCGGCTATACCGATTCCAAGGGCCTGTTCGCCGCGCGCAAGGCGATCATGCACTACACGCAGGAAAAGCTGATTCCGGCCGTGGGCGTCGAAGACATTTATATCGGCAACGGCGTGTCCGAGCTGATCGTGATGTCGATGCAGGCGCTGCTGGATGCCGGCGACGAGGTGCTGCTGCCGGCGCCGGACTACCCGCTGTGGACCGCTGCCGTCACCCTGTCCGGCGGCAATGCCGTGCACTATATGTGTGACGAACAGCAGAACTGGTATCCGGACATCGACGATATCCGGCGCAAGATCACGCCGAATACGCGGGCGATGGTCATCATCAACCCGAACAACCCGACCGGCGCCGTCTATCCGGACGAGGTACTGCGCGAGCTGGTGGCCGTGGCCCGCGAACACGGGCTGATCCTGTTTGCCGACGAAATCTACGACAAGGTGCTGTTCGACGGGGTGACCCACACGTCAATCGCGTCGATGGCGCCGGATCTGTTCGTGGTGACCATGAACGGGCTGTCGAAGAACTACCGCTCCGCCGGTTTCCGTGCCGGCTGGATGGTGGTCAGCGGCGACAAGAGCATGGCGAAGGACTATATCGAGGGGCTGAACATGCTGGCCTCGATGCGGCTGTGCGCCAATGCCCCGGGCCAGCATGCGATCCAGACCGCGCTCGGCGGCTATCAGTCGATCGACGATCTGGTGGCACCGACCGGCCGGCTGGCGCGTCAGCGTGACCTTGCCTGGCGGATGCTGAACGACATGCCGGGCGTCAGTTGCGTCAAGCCGCAGGGCGCGCTGTACATGTTCCCGAAGCTGGATCGCAAGATGTATCCGGTCGAAGACGACCAGCAACTGATTCTGGAACTGCTGAACGAACAGCGCGTGCTGCTGGTGCAGGGCACCGGCTTCAACTGGCATGAGCCGGACCACTTCCGCGTGGTGTTCCTGCCGAACACCGATGACCTTGAAGAAGCCATGGGCCGGATCGGACGCTTCCTTGACGGCTATCGCAGCCGGCACGCGATCGCCGTCTGACTCCCGGACTGCTCCTATCTGAAAGCGGCCTTCCAACTGGAAGGCCGCTTTTCTTCAAGGCAACTGCGTCAGGCCGCGAGGCGTTCGCGCCAGACAAAGTCGCGCAGGCGGAAGCCAAGCGCGAACAGCAGGGCGAAATAGCTGGCGGCGCCGCCGACCACCAGCACGCCCAGCCACAGCGCCCGCTGCCACGCGTGGCCGTGCCAGTCGGTCGGCAGCACCTGCAGCAGTCCGTACAGCACGGCGGCCATGCCGATCACGGCAATGACCACTTTCAGCCCGAACGACATCCAGCCGGCCTGCGGCATATAAATGCCGTGGCGCAGCAGCTGGAACAGCAGCAGGGCGGCATTCAGGCAGGCGCCGAGGCCGATGGCCAGCGCCAGCCCGGCATGCTGCAGTGACTGGATGAAGACCAGGTTCATCAACTGGGTCAGGATCAGCGTGGTGATGGCGATCTTGACCGGCGTCTTCAGGTTCTGGCGCGCATAGAAGCCCGGCGCCAGCACCTTGACCAGAATCAGCCCGAGCAGGCCCACCGAGTAGGCAATCAGCGCGCGCTGGGTCATGTCGGCATCCAGCGGGCTGAACTTGCCGTACATGAACAGGGTGGCGATCAGCGGCTTGGACAGCACGCCGAGCGCGACGGCGGACGGCAGTGCCAGCAGCACCGACAGGCGGATGCCCCAGTCGAGCAGGCGCGAGAAGGTGGCGGTATCGTCGCTGGCCGCATGGCGGGACAGGCTCGGCAGCAGGATGGTGCCGAGTGCGACGCCGAGAATGCCGGTGGGGAATTCCATCAGCCGGTCGGCGTAGTACATCCACGACACGCTGCCGGAGACCAGGAACGACGCAAAAATGGTGTTGATGACCAGCGAGATCTGGCTGATCGACACGCCGAAGATCGCCGGGCCCATCTGGCGGACGATGCGCATCACTGCGGCGTCGCGGAAACCGAAGCGCGGCATGGGCAGCATGCGCAGCTTTTTCAGGTACGGCAGCATGAAGCCCAGCTGCACCACGCCGCCGGCGAATACCGCCCACGCCAGCGCCATCACCGGCGGGTGGAAGTACGGCGCCAGGAAAGCGGCGAACACGATAAAGCAGATGTTCAGGAAGGTCGGGGCGAAGGCCGGAATCGAGAACTGGTTATAGGTATTGAGCACGCTGCTGGCCAGCGAGGCCAGCGAGATCAGCAGAATATAGGGAAAGGTGACGCGCAGCATCGACACGGTCAGGTCGAACTTGGTGGCGTCGGTGGTGAAGCCTGGCGCCGTCACCCAGATCACCCAGGGCGCCGCCAGCATGCCGACCACGGTCACCACCAGCAGCGAGGCGGCCAGCACACCGCTGACGTTGGCCAGCAGCACGCGGGTATCGTCTTCACCGCGTTTCTGCTTGTATTCGGCCAGCACCGGCACGAAGGCCTGCGAGAACGCGCCCTCGGCGAAGATGCGGCGCAACAGGTTGGGCAGCTTGAAGGCGACGAAGAAGGCGTCGGTGGCGAAGCCGGCACCAAAGGCACGCGCGATGACGGCATCGCGGATAAAACCCAGTATGCGGGAAACCAGCGTCATCCCGCTGACGGTGACCAGGGCTTTGAGCAGATTCATGTTGTTGTCAGAACTGTAGCTGGCGCAAAGGCGCGATGGTACGGCGAGAAGCGGTACAAAACCAGCGTGCCGAAATGGCCCCGCACGGCAGAAAGACAAATCGTGCTAAGTCATTGTTGTTGCAAAAGCAGGGGCTCATCCTTACAATCGCGTGTTTTACAGAATCCGCTCACCAGGAGAATCATTCATGGCAAACAGCGCACAAGCTCGCAAGCGCGCCCGCCAGGCCCTGAAGGCCCGCGCGCAGAACGCCAGCCTGCGTACCGCTTATCGCACCGCGGTCAAAAAAGTAATCAAGTCGATCGAAGCAGGCGACAAGGCTGCGGCGCAAGCCGTGTTCCAGGTCTCCGGCAGTGTGATGGATCGCATCGCCGACAAGGGCGTGTTCCACAAGAACAAGGCCGCTCGCCAGAAGAGCCGCCTGTCGTCCGCTATCAAGGCTATGGCTGCCTGATAGTCTGGTACGATTCCAGAATGCACAAGGCTTCGCAATTGCGAAGCCTTTTGTATTTCTGTCATACGGAGACTGTCCATCATGCGATTGCCTCTCTTGCTGCCCTGTATGGTGCTGGCCGGCGCCGCACAGGCGGCGGTCCCGCTGACCGATGCGCTGGCACACTGTCGCGCGCTCGGCGAGGATGCCGCCCGGCTGACCTGTTATGACAGCCTGACCGCGCAGCCGCCGGACCCGACGGCGCCACCGGCCGAACGTGCGGCCCAGGCTGCCAGCGCTCCGACCACCGGGGAAGTGCAGAACAGCACCGACACGGCGACGACACCCGCAGAGCCGGTCGTCGCCTGGCGCACGCCGCTGACGCGGCTGTGGGATCTCGACACCTCGGACAAGCGGGGCACCTTCACCCTGCGCGCCTACCGGCCCAACTACGTGCTGCCGGTGTGGCAGAACTTCAATCCGAGCAATCGTGCCCAGTCGCCAAGCCAGCCGCAGACGCCGCTGTTCGATGCGGTGCAGAACACCGAAGCCAAGTTCCAGATTTCGTTCAAGACCAAGCTGTGGCAGGACATGTTCGATACCCCGGCCGACCTGTGGTTCGGCTATACCCAGCAATCGCACTGGCAGGTGTACAACAAGTCGCAGTCGTCGCCGTTCCGCAACACCGACTATGAGCCGGAATTGATGCTGACCGTACCGACCAGCCAGTCGCTGTGGGGCTGGAAGCTGGCGATGGTCGGCGGCGGCCTGGTCCACCAGTCGAATGGTCAGGACGACCCGCTGTCGCGCAGCTGGAACCGGATCTACGCCATGGCCGGCCTCGAACGCGGGCCGTGGACGGTGCTCGGTCGCGCCTGGTACCGGCTGCCGGAAGGCGGCGGGGGCGACAACCCGGACATTACCGACTACATGGGGCATGGTGACGTCCAGCTGATCTACAGCCGCGACGGTTCGCACACCTTCTCGGCGCTGGGCCGGCTCAATGCGGCGACCGGCAAGGGCATGCTGCAGCTTGAATACAGCTTTCCGATCCATGGCCGCCTGCGCGGCTTCGTCCAGTACGTGAACGGCTATGGCGAAAGCCTGATTGACTACAACCACGCCAACAGTTCGCTCGGCATCGGCCTGATGCTGACCGACTGGCTGGAGATGTAGCGGGCGCGGCCAGGAGAAAGCAAAAAACCGCCGTGAGCTTTCCTCACGGCGGTTCAGACTGTCCATCAACCCCGTTCACGAAGAACGGACGAGCGAAGCGGGGGTTTCCCGCGGCGGCGGGAACGGAAGAGACAGGATTCCATCAGGCAGACTGCCGTGCACGACAGTTTCTGTCAGTCGGGCCTGCACCGACACGCCATGGTGAACGTCGGTGCCCGCCTTTATGAACAGTCCGGGCCCCCGGAACGAAGCGTTCCGGGGACTTTTCCTGTCTGACGGCTTCAGGCCGGGATCAGTGCGGCGGCTTCGCGCGCCATCTGGCCTTCCTCGTCGGTCGGAATCACCCAGATGCCACGCGGGCTGTCCACGGTCGAGATCCGCAGCGCATTGCTGTCGTTGGCCGCCGCGTCCAGCTGGAAGCCGAGCCAGGACAGCCGTTCGACGATGCGACGACGGACCGGCGTGCTGCGCTCGCCGATGCCGGCGGTGAACACGATGTGGTCGAGTCCGCCGGCCTGGACCGCCAGTGCACCGACTTCGCGCGCTGCACGGTAGCAGAACAGCTCCACCGCCTCGTTCGCTTCCGGCCGGTCGTTGTCCTGCAGGTCGCGCATGTCGGCCGAGATGCCGGATACCCCCAGCAAGCCCGAACGCTTGTAGATCTCGCTGCGCACATTGGCGACGTTCATGCCGGCCTGTTCCTGCCAGTACAGCACCACCTCGGGATCGAGACCGCCAGGGCGGGTGCTCATCAACAGCCCGTCGGCGGCCGAGAAGCCCATGCTGCTGGCCACGCTGCGGCGCTGGTGCAGCGCGCAGGCGCTGGCACCACTGCCGAGGTGCAGCACCACCACCCGCTGTTCGGCGGCGTCGGGGCCGATCAGCGCCGGCAGCTTGTGGGCAATGGTGGCATACGACAGACCGTGGAAGCCGTAGCGCTGCACGCCCCGGTCATGCCAGTGGCGGGCAATGCCGAAGCGGGCGGCCAGCGGGTCCTGGGTGGTGTGGAACGCGGTATCGAAGCAGCCGATCTGCGGCGTATCCGGGGCGATGGTGGTCAGCGCGTCGATGGCGGCCAGCGCCACCGGCTGGTGCAGCGGCGCCAGTGACGACAGTTCGCGCAGGGCATCGATGGTGGCGGTATCCAGCCGTGTCGCCTGGCGGAAGCGGGTGCCGCCGTGGACGATGCGGTGAACCACGGCCACCGGGTGCCAGCCATGCGTATCCAGCTGGGCCAGCACCGCACCCAGCGCGGCGGCATGACCGCTTTCCCCCAGCGACTGGTCGACCAGCACGCTGCCGTCGGCAGCGGTCAGCGTCAGGTGCGCGCGACCGCGCCCGACGCCATCGACCAGCCCCTTGGCCAGTGCGACATCGCTGCCGGGCAGGAAGCAGCGGAACTTCAGCGTCGCGGAGCCTGCGTTCAGCGCCAGCAACACATTGCAGCTCATGCCTTGCCTCCGGCCCGGTAATGGGCCAGCACATTGGCGACCGCCGCCGATGCGAGGCGACCGTGCGCGTCTTCGGCGCGGCTGGTCAGCACGATCGGCACCCGGGCGCCCATCACGATGCCGGCCGACGCGGCGTCGGCAAGATAGGTCAGCTGCTTGGCCAGCATATTGCCCGACTCCAGGTCCGGCACCACCAGGATGTCCGGCTCGCCGGCAACCTTGGACAGAATGCCCTTGGTGTCGGCCGCCTCGTGCGAGATGGCGTTGTCGAAGGCCAGCGGGCCGTCGAGCATGGCGCCGCGAATCTGGCCGCGATCGGCCATCTTGCACAGGCAGGCCGCGTCGATGGTCGACTGCATGTCCGGATTGACCATTTCCACCGCTGCCAGAATGGCGACCTTCGGCATGGGGACGCCGAGCGCATGGGCCAGGTCGATGGCGTTCTGGGTGATGTCGACCTTGGTCTTCAGGTTCGGCGCGATATTGATCGCCGCATCGGTGATGAACAGCGGTCGCGGATAGGTCGATACCCGCATGATGAACACGTGGCTGATGCGACGGTCGGTGCGGATGCCGAGATTGCGGTCCAGCGCGGCGGACATGAACTCGTCGGTATGCAGGCTGCCCTTCATCAGCGCCTGCGCTTCGCCGCTGCGGACCAGCTCGACGGCCTTTTCCGCCGCGGCATGGCTGTGCTCGACGTCGACGACGCGATAACGGCCGAGGTCGATGTCCAGCGTGTTGGCAAGCTTGTCGAGCTTGCTGCGCGGGGCGACCAGGATCGGCTCGATCAGCCCGTGCTGGGCCGACTCGATGGCGCCGAGCAGCGATTCCGTGCTGCACGGGTGGCAGACCGACATGGTGATCGCCCCATGGGCTTTGGCCTGGGCGATCAGGGGATCAAAGGCGCGTTCGTCTCGATTCATGGTGACGGTCCTGGATTAAGCGGTGGAAAGGGGGGCGGGGTGATCAGACCATGTGGTGGAAGCCGCGGTCGACGTAGACCGTCTCGCCGGTCAGCGCGCGGCCGGCGTCGGAAATCAGGAACGCGGTGGTCATGCCGACATCTTCGATATCGACCAGCTTGTGTTCCGGCGTCTTGGCGATGGCATCCTCGATCAGGCGATCGAAGTGGGCGATGCCGCTGGCGGCGCGGGTGCGCAGCGGTCCCGGCGACACGGCATTGACGCGGATGCGCTTGCGGCCCAGCTCGGCGGCCAGGTAGCGGACGGTGGATTCCAGCGCGGCTTTGACCGGGCCCATCACGTTATAGTTCTCCACCACCTTGTCGGCGCCATAGTAGGTCATGGTGACGATGGTGCCGCCGTCGGTCATCAGCGGTTCGGCCAGTCGGGCCATCTCGATCAGCGAGTAGCACGACACGCGCATCGCCTGGCCAAAGCCTTCGGCCGAGCAGTCGGTCACGCGGCCGTGCAGGTCGTCCATCGGGCAGAAGGCGATCGAGTGGATCACGAAGTCGAGCTTGCCCCACTTCTTTTCGATCTCGGCGAACACGGCTTCCAGCTGGCCCGGGACCTCGACGTCCATCGGCATGATGATGCCGGCGCCCAGCGATTCGGCCAGCGGGCGCACAAAGCGTTCGGCCTTCTCGTTCAGGTAGGTGACGGCGAACTCGGCGCCGCACTGCTTCAGGACCTCGGCGCAACCGTAGGCGATGGAGTTGTCGTTGGCGATGCCGACGATAAGGCCTTTTTTGCCGGCGATGACGTTGGACAGGTTCTGCATGTAAAGCTCCCGTGCTGGATGACAGCAATAAAATAACAACAGCTAATGACAAACACCTTAAACCACGCCGCTCTGATGACATGGTCAGTCACGCGTTGCAGCGTTTTTTCTTTGCGCCGGCAGTGCGCTATACTTTGCCGTTTGCAAATACCGTATAAGCATACAGGCTGTATGGTATTTTTGCTGCAATGCAGCAAGATGTCATCATGACAATATCTCATCCGACATTTTTCCGATACCGAACGCAAGCGCCGTGCCATGTACACGGTCATGCCAGAGAGAACGACGGTCATGCCGATCTATGAATACCGCTGCGGGAGCTGCGGACACGAGCAGGAACACCTGCAGAAGCTGTCCGCCGACCCGATTGCCGCCTGCCCGCAATGCGGCGGCGGCGATTATGCCAAGCAGTTGTCCGCCGTGGGCGGGTTCCAGCTGAAAGGCGGCGGTTTTTACGCCACCGACTTCAAGAACAAGGCGCCTGCCTGTCCCGCGTCCGCCGCACAGGGTGGCGGTTGCGGAGGCTGCGGCTGAGCGATGCTGAGAGTCCGTCTTACACTGAAGGGTTACCTGGTCACCGGTTTCCTGATCTGGTTGCCGCTGGCGGTGACATTGTGGGTGCTCGACCTGATCGTCAGCACCATGGACCAGACGCTGGACTGGCTGCCGGGCTCCTGGCAGCCGCAGTCGCTGATCGGCTTCCACATTCCCGGCCTCGGTCTGCTGTTCGCGCTGCTGGTGATGATTTTCACCGGCGCGTTCGCCGCCAACATCCTCGGCCAGAAACTGGTCGGCTTCTGGGATGCGCTGATGGGGCGCATTCCGGTGGTGAAATCGATCTACTCCAGCGTCAAGCAGGTCAGCGACACCCTGCTGTCCGGCTCGGGACAATCGTTCCGCAAGGCGCTGCTGGTGCAGTTTCCGCACCAGGATGCCTGGACCATCGCCTTCCTGACCGGTCATCCGGGCAAGGGCGTCATCGAGCACCTGGGCGGCGAGGAATATGTCAGCGTCTACGTCCCGACCACGCCGAACCCGACCTCGGGCTATTTCGTCATGGTCCGGAAGGCCGACACCCATGAACTGGACATGAGCGTGGACGACGCGCTCAAGTACATCATCTCGATGGGCGTAGTGACGCCCGGACAGAAAACCCGTTAATTCCAACAGGGGGCCCTGCCGGCCGTGTGGCCGGCGGGGTGCTCCAAAATCGAAAGTCAGCACACCATGCGTACCGATTACTGCGGACTCATCGACACCCGCTTTCTCGGCCAGACCGTGACGGTCAAGGGCTGGGTTCATCGTCGTCGTGACCACGGCGGCGTCATCTTCATCGACCTGCGCGACCGCGAGGGTCTGGTGCAGGTCGTCATCGATCCGGACACGCCGGAAGCCTTCAGCACCGCCGACAGCGCGCGCAACGAATTCGTGCTGTCGATCAGCGGCATCGTGCGCAATCGCCCGGAAGGGACCGTCAATACCGGTCTGGTGTCGGGCCAGATCGAAATCCTGGCCAAGGACATCGAGATCCTGAACACGGCTGCCACGCCGCCGTTCCAGATTGACGACGAAAACCTGTCCGAAACCGTGCGTCTGACCAACCGCGTCATCGACCTGCGCCGTCCGGCCATGCAGAAGAACCTGCGCCTGCGCTACCGCGTGGCGATGGGCGTGCGCCAGTACCTGGACAAGCAGGGCTTCATCGACATCGAAACGCCGATCCTCGGCCGTTCGACCCCGGAAGGCGCTCGCGACTACCTGGTGCCGAGCCGCGTGCATCCGGGCTCGTTCTTCGCGCTGCCGCAAAGCCCGCAGCTGTTCAAGCAGCTGCTGATGGTGGCCGGCTTCGACCGCTACTACCAGATCACCAAGTGTTTCCGCGACGAAGACCTGCGTGCCGACCGTCAGCCTGAATTCACCCAGATCGACCTGGAAACCTCGTTCCTGAACGAGGGCGAGATCATGGACATCACCGAAGGCATGACGCGCGAGATCTTCCGCGACGTGATGCAGGTCGAGCTTGGCGATTTCCCGCGCATGAGCTATCAGGATGCGATGTTCTACTACGGTTCGGACAAGCCGGACCTGCGCGTCAGCCTCAAGTTCACCGAGCTGACCGACCTGATGAAGACCGAGACGTTCAAGGTCTTCCGCGGGGCGGCCGATCTGCCGAACGGTCGCGTGGTGGCGTTGCGCGTGCCGGGCGGTTCCAGCATCAGCCGCAAGGAAATCGACGACTACACCCAGTTTGTCAGCATCTACGGTGCCAAGGGTCTGGCGTACATCAAGGTCAACGACAAGAGCAAGATCACCAATGACGAAACCAGCGGCCTGCAGTCGCCGATCGTCAAGTTCCTGTCGGTCGACGCGCTGAACGAAATCATGACCCGCACCGGCGCCGACAACGGCGACATCATCTTCTTTGGCGCCGACAAGGCCAAGGTGGTGAACGAAGCCATTGGCGCGCTGCGACTGAAGATCGGTCACGCACGCGGCGAGGCCGGCGGCTACTTCGTGCGCGAATGGCGCCCGCTGTGGGTGGTCGACTTCCCGATGTTCGAGTACGACGAGGACGAAGACCGCTGGACGGCCTGCCACCATCCGTTCACGTCGCCGAAGCCGGGTCACGAAGACCTGATGGAAAGCGATCCGGCCAACTGCCTGGCCCGTGCCTACGACATGGTGCTGAACGGCTGGGAAATCGGCGGCGGTTCGGTGCGTATCCACCGTGCCGAAGTGCAGGAAAAGGTGTTCTCCGCGCTGAAGATTTCGGCCGAGGAACAGCAGAACAAGTTCGGCTTCCTGCTCGACAACCTGAAGTTCGGCGCGCCGCCGCATGGTGGCCTGGCCTTCGGTCTCGACCGTCTGGTGACGCTGATGGCCGGTGCGGAGTCGATCCGCGACGTGATCGCGTTCCCGAAGACCCAGCGCGCACAGTGCCTGCTGACCAATGCACCGAACGTCGTCGACGACAAGCAGCTCAAGGAACTGAGCCTGCGTCTGCGCCAGAAGGCAGAAACGCCGACCGCCTGAGTTATCGGGCTCGTGGCATGAAAAAAAGCCGACCTGTAACGGGTCGGCTTTTTGTCGTTCCGGGCCTGGCTTAGACGGCGGTGGCCAGCATCGAGCCGGTTTCGCGGTAGCGCACATGCAGCTCGAAGGCGCGTTCGAGCCGGTGCGGCGTCTGGCCGCCCAGCGTCAGTGCGTCGCGGTAGTAATCGCGCAGCAGGTCGCGGTACAGCGGGTGGGTACAGTTGTCGATGATCACCCTGGCCCGTTCGCGCGGCGCCAGACCGCGCAGGTCGGCCAGACCCTGCTCGGTGACGATGATGTCCACGTCGTGCTCGTTGTGGTCGCAGTGCGACACCATGGGCACCACGCTGGAGACATTGCCGTTCTTGGCGATCGACTTGGTGGCGAAAATGGCGAAATAGGCATTGCGGGCAAAGTCGCCCGAGCCGCCGATGCCGTTCATCATGTGCGTGCCGCCGACGTGGGTCGAGTTCACATTGCCGTAGATGTCGACTTCCAGTGCGGTATTCAGCGCGATCAGGCCGAGGCGGCGGATCACTTCCGGATGGTTGCTGACCTCCTGCGGGCGCAGCACCAGCTTGTCGCGGTAGCGGTCCATGTTCTGGAACACCTGCTTGTGCTTGGCTGCCGACAGCGTGATCGACGAGCCGGAGGCAAAAGTCATCTTGCCCGAGTCCATCAGGTCGAAGGTCGAATCCTGCAGCACCTCCGAATACATGGTCAGGTTCTCGAACGGTGCATTGACGAAGCCGGCCAGCACCGCATTGGCGATGGTGCCGATGCCGGCCTGCAGCGGCGGCAGTTGTGCCGACAGGCGACCGCGCGACACTTCGTGCTTGAGGAATTCGATCAGGTGGGAGGCGATCAGTGCCGTGTCTTCGTCAGCCGGCAGCACGGTCGACGCACTGTCTGCTTTCTCGGTGATGACGATGGCGGCGATCTTTTCCAGCGGGATATGCACCGAAGTGGTGCCGACGCGGTCGTGCGGGGTGACGATGGGCAGCGGCTCGCGGGTCGGGCGCGGTTTCGGAATCCAGATGTCGTGCAGGCCTTCCAGTGCCGGCGACTGGCTCAGGTTGATCTCGACGATCACCTTCTCGGCCAGGATGGCGAAGCTGGCAGAGTTGCCGACCGAGGTGGTCGGCACGATGCCGCCGTCCTCGGTGATGGCCACCGCCTCGATGATGGCGACGTCCATCGGGCCGATCTGGTTCGAGCGCAGCAGCTCGACCGTTTCCGACAGATGCTGGTCGATAAACATCACTTCGCCGCGATTGATCGCGCGGCGCAGCGTGGTGTCGACCTGGAACGGCATGCGGCGGGCCAGCACGCCGGCTTCGGTCAGCACCTTGTCGACGTCGTGGCCGAGCGAGGCGCCGGTAATCAGCGTGATGTGCAGCGGCTCGGTACGGGCGCGTTCGGCCAGCGCGATCGGGACTTCCTTGGCGTCGCCGGCGCGGGTGAACCCGCTGGTGCCGACGGTCATGCCGTCGCGGATCAGTTCGGCGGCCTTGGCCGGGGTAGTGACTCTGTCGAGCAGGGCTGCGCAGCGAATGCGTTGTTCACTCATGATGGTTTCTCCAGCCTGGTCGGCACGTCGGTGACCGGGTCGTGGACTGGCTGCCAGGCGGGCGCGGATGGCGCGGGCATGTGTGTGGGCGCGCGAGTCGGATGAAACATCACGCATGCAGTCAGTGCGGGCCGCGTTCGGGGCGCGTGTGCGGTTCTGGCGACCGTCAGGCTTGTGGTTTTGTAATGTCTCTCAGCGAGACCGCCATTAAAGCACTCCCGGCCAATACGGACAAATATGTTGTCCTATTTGCCCGCTTGCCGGCATGGCCGCCGCCCTTGAAAAAAGCCCGGCCATGCCCCATTACTAAGAGGATATGCCCGGATTCATTGATTGCCGCACGCTATGCGCGCCATTAGCCGAATCAATTGGATCGCGCCGGGACGCTTCGTTATAACGTCGGCAATCACATCGGGCGCACCTGCCCACTTTACCCGCATCAAACAAGGAGACCCTCATGGCAGTTCTGGTTGGTAAACAGGCTCCGTTCTTCGCTGACGCTGACAAGACCTTCTCGGCCGTGCTCGGCGACGGCCAGATCGTCGACAACTTCAATTTCAAGAGCGCGACCGCCGGCAAGTACGCCGTCGTGTTCTTCTACCCGCTTGACTTCACCTTCGTGTGCCCGTCGGAACTGATCGCGTTCGATCACCGCCTGGAAGAGTTCAAGAAGCACAACGTCGAAGTCATCGGCGTGTCGATCGACAGCCAGTTCACCCACAACGCCTGGCGCAACACCCCGGTGGAAAAGGGCGGTATCGGCCAGGTCGGCTACACGCTGGTCGCCGACACCAGGCATGAAATTGCCCAGGCATTCGACGTCGAATCCGAAGGCGGCGTGGCCTTCCGTGGCACCTTCCTGATCGACCGTGCCGGCCAGGTCCGTCACCAGGTCGTCAACGACCTGCCGCTGGGCCGCAATATCGACGAAGCACTGCGCATGGTCGACGCGCTGCAGTTCTTCGAAGAAAACGGCGAAGTCTGCCCGGCAGGCTGGAACAAGGGCAAGAAGGGCATGAAGGCCGACCCGAGCGGCGTCGCGTCCTACCTGGCCGAAAACGCCAAGGACCTGTAACGCCTTTGCGTTGCAAAGAAAAACCCGCCTGCCGGCGGGTTTTTTCTTTGCCTGCGCGGACCTGTCCCGCCCGGCTATGCTAGATTGCCGCTTTGCCTCCCCGTCCCTTTTCGCATGTCGCAACACGCTTTCTCTCCCGGTCAGAATACCCAGTTGTCACCCAAAGCCTGGTACGAGCAGCTGGCGGGCCGCCCCGGCTTTATCGTCGACCCGGCCCAGGCCGAGGCCATCGACCATCTGGACCGGCTGTACTTCCAGCTGATGGAATTCAAGAAACGGCGCGGCCGCTTCCTCGGCAAGAGCCTGCGCAATCCGGAAGTGCCGCGCGGGCTGTACTTCTGGGGCGGGGTCGGTCGCGGCAAGAGCTTCCTGATGGATGCGTTCTATGCGTGCGTGCCGTACCGGCGCAAGCGGCGCGTGCATTTCCACCAGTTCATGATGGAAGTGCATGCCGAACTGCGGACGCTGACCAACGAAGCCGATCCGCTGGTCACGGTCGCGCGGCGCATCGCCGAGCGGACACGGCTGATGTGCTTCGACGAATTCCACGTCTCCGACATTGCCGACGCGATGATTCTCGCCCGGCTGCTGAAGGAGCTGTTCGAGCATGGCGTGATCTTTGTCATGACCTCGAATTACCAGCCGGATGCGCTGTATCCGAACGGGCTGCAGCGGATGAATTTCCTGCCGACCATCGCACTGATCAACGAGTGGATGGATGTGCTGAACGTCGACGGGGGGCGCGACTACCGGCACCGGGAACTGACCCGTGAGCCGCTGTATGTGACGCCACTGGCCGGCAGCCAGGAACGGCTGGAAGAAATCTGGACCCGGCTGGCGCCGGGCAAGGCGCTGAAGCGCGAAATCACGCTGTTCGATCGCAAGCTGAAGTGCGTGCGGCATGTGCCCGGCGTGATCTGGTTCGACTTCATGGAAATCTGCGCCGGCCCGCGTGCGCAGACCGACTATGTCGAGATCGCCCGTGCCTATCACACCGTGTTCGTGTCCGGCATGCCGAAGCTGAGTGCCAGCCAGGCCAGTGAAGCGCGACGCTTTACCTGGCTGGTCGACGTGTTCTACGACAGCCGGGTCAAGCTGGTGATGTCGGCCGAAGTCGAGGCGGATGCGCTGTATACCGAAGGGGTGCAGGCCAGCGAGTTCTTCCGCACCGCGAGCCGGCTGTCGGAAATGCAGACCAGCGAATATCTGGCGCTGCCGCATCAGGGCGATCCGTTCGAGCGGGTGCCGGTCGACGATCTGGCGCTGTGAAGACCCTGCTGCTGTATGTGCTGACGGCGGTCGCGGAGATTGCCGGCTGCTACCTGCCGTGGCTGTGGCTGAAACGCGGCGCACCGGTCTGGGTGCTGCTGCCGGCCGCGCTGAGCCTGGCGCTGTTCGCCTGGCTGCTCAGCCTGCACGAAGCCGCCGCCGGCCGCGTCTATGCGGCATATGGCGGCGTGTATATCGGCGTGGCGCTGTTGTGGCTGTGGGGCGTGGATGGCGTGCGGCCGACCGGCTGGGATCTGGCCGGGGCGGGCATCGCGCTGGCCGGCATGGCGATCATCGCCTTCCAGCCGCGCTAGCTGCTGCTACAGCTTGCCATTCGGTGCCAGCAGCGGGGTCAGGCCCATGGCCTTCAGCTGCGTCATTGCCTCGTCCGCCTCGGCACGGGTCGTGAACGGGCCGACGCTGACCCGGGTTTCCGACTGGGCGGCGATCCCGGACTTCTTCAGGCGCTGGACCAGTGCCGTCGCATTGTCGAGATTGCTGAACAGGCCGAGCTGGATACGGTAACCGACCGAGCTGCCGTCCGGACGTGCGGCCTCGGTCGGCGGCGCGGTACGGTACGGTACCGGCGTCGGCGCCGCGGCCGCGGCAGGAGCGGGTTTGGCCGTGGCTGCCGGTTTCTGCGCGGGCGCACTCTTTGCGACCGGCGCTTCGGTTTCCCTGGCGGCGGCCTTCGCGGGCGGTGTTGCGCTGTCTCTGGTTGCTGCTTTCGGTGCCGGTGCGGCCGGCTTCTCGGTCGCCTTGCTGGCGGCGGGGTGCGCGGCGCTGGCGGCCGGTGCTGCCGCCGGTGCGGCCTTGGGCTGGGCCGGCGTCACCGGTTCGGCCGGCGCATGGGCCGGTGCCTCGGTGGCCGGTGCCGTCGGCTCGGCTGCCGCTTCGGCTGCCGGGGCGGGCTCGGCCGGCTTCTCCGTCGCGCTGTCCGGTGCCGTTTCCACCGCCGCCGGATGTGGCGGCGTGATGATGCCTTCGCTCTTTGCTGCTGGCGCGCCGCCCGGCGGCGCGACGGGGCGGGTCACGCTGTTGTAGACCGGCCAGGCGATCAGCGCCGTTGTGACGATGCCCGCCGCGATCAGCAGCGACTTGCGGGAGACGGTGGGGGTCGGTTTCTCGGTGGGTTCGGTCATAGTCCGGTCATGCGGGTGAAGCGGGCGGCCCGCCGGCGTCGGCGGGAGTCTGGGCGGGCAGGGTACAACCGGCCCGCAGGGCAAGTGTGCCGCCGGATCATTGTCCATTGGCCGGCCCGCAGACTCCCGGGTTGGAAACAGTTGTCTGTCGTTCGTCAGCCACGGCGGTGCGAATCGCGACGCCGGAGCCGCAACACTGCTAGAATATCGGGTTCATCGAAGGCATGTGCCTTCCAATTTATACCGAATTCATGTCGAGGAGACTTTGTATGGCAATCGAACGTACCCTGTCAATTGTAAAGCCTGACGCCGTGGGCAAGAACGTGATCGGCAAGATCTACGATCGTTTCGAGTCGGCTGGCCTGAAGGTTGTCGCCGCCAAGATGAAGCATCTGTCCCGCAGCGAAGCCGAAGGCTTCTACGCCGTGCACAAGGAACGTCCGTTCTTCAACGACCTGGTCCAGTTCATGATCTCCGGCCCGGTGATGATCCAGGCGCTGGAAGGCGAAAACGCCGTGCTGAAGAACCGTGACCTGATGGGCGCCACCGACCCGAAAAAGGCCGACAAGGGCACCATCCGCGCCGACTTCGCCGACTCGATCGACGCCAACGCCGTCCACGGTTCGGACAGCGCTGAAAACGCCGCGATCGAAATCGCCTACTTCTTCGCCGCTTCGGAAGTCTACTCGCGCTGATCGCGCCTGCCGCGCCGGGACGGTGTCCCGCGCGGCTTCTCACCTCGTGTTGTGCCATGAAGACCAATCTGCTCGATTTCACCCTCCCGCAACTCACCGACCATTTCGCCGCCATGGGCGAAAAGCCTTTTCGCGCCAGACAGGTGATGCGCTGGATGCACCAGATGGGCGAAAACGATTTCGGCGCCATGACCGATCTCGCCAAGAGCCTGCGCGCCAAGCTTGAACAGTCGGCCTGCGTGACCGTGCCCAGCCTGATGGCCGAGCAGCAGTCCACCGACGGCACGCGCAAGTGGCTGCTGGATGTCGGTACCGGCAACGGGGTGGAAACCGTCTTCATTCCCGAGAACGAGCGCGGCACGCTGTGCGTGTCGAGCCAGGTCGGCTGTGCGCTGGAATGCACGTTCTGCTCGACCGGGCGCCAGGGCTTCAACCGCAATCTCACCACTGCCGAGATCATCGGCCAGCTGTGGTGGGCAAACAAATCCCTGGGGGTGACGCAGAAGAACGAACGCGTCATCTCCAATGTCGTGATGATGGGCATGGGCGAACCGCTCGCCAATTACGACAATGTGGTCGCCGCGCTGCAGATCATGCTCGACGACCATGGTTACGGGCTGTCGCGCCGCCGCGTCACCGTGTCGACGTCCGGGATGGTCCCGGTCATGGACCGTCTGCGCGAGGACTGTCCGGTCGCGCTGGCCGTCAGCCTGCACGCGCCGAACGACGCCATCCGCGACGAGATCGTGCCGATCAACCGGAAATATCCGCTGCGCGAACTGCTGGCAGCCTGTCAACGCTACCTCGAGCGCGCACCGCGCGATTTCGTCACCTTTGAATATGTGATGCTTGACGGGGTGAACGACAGACCGGAACATGCCCGGCAACTGGTGGCCCTCGTCCGCGACGTGCCATGCAAATTCAACCTGATCCCGTTCAACCCGTTCCCCAACTCGGGGTACGAGCGATCGAGCAACAATGCGGTGCGCGCGTTCCGCGACATTCTGGTGGATGCCGGCCATGTCACCACGATCCGCAAAACGCGCGGCGACGATATCGATGCCGCCTGCGGGCAACTGGCCGGACAGGTTCAGGACAAGACAAAACGCAAGATTCGCTGGCTGACGGAGAATGGCGGTTCATGACCCGTTGCCGTCGATCTTTCCGTTGGCGCGAACGCACAGGTGCGATGTGTGGGGACACCAGTGAAGAAGTCGGTAAATTTTGGAACTCAAGTGCCGTCGTCCCGACCCGGACCCGGCTCAACAGTACAACGAGCGGAATCCCCAGATGACCAGTGACATCCCCCGCGAAACGGCCGCACCGATGCAATCGGCCGGCGTCATGCTGTCCAACGAGCGGATCAAGCGCGGCATTTCCATCCAGGAAGTGGCCGACCAGATCAAGCTGTCGAAGCGACAGATCGAAGCCATCGAGGCGGACAATTACGACAAATTGCCAGGACCGACCTTCGCGCGAGGCTTTGTGCGCAACTACGCACGTTTCCTGGAGATGGATGCCGCACCGCTGCTGGCCTGGCTGGACGGCCATCTGCCGAGCACGGCAGTCGCCGCAACGCCGGTCCCCGAACAGCAGACCGCCTCAGAACCGGTTGCGCCGCGTCCGGCACGGTCGGGCGGCAATGGCGGCCGGGTCGTCAAGAGCGTACTGCTGCTGGCCCTGCTCGGCATTGCCGGTTATATCGGCTATGGCGCCCTGGTCAACTACACTGCTCCGGCTGCCCCGGTGGCGGACATGGCGCAGCCGGAAGCCGGTGCGCTGGTGACCGATGCCGAAACGCCGCCGGCCGACGAGGTGCCTGAAGCGGCGCCCGCGACGACCGAAACGCCGGCGCCGGACACGTCGACGGCACCCGCTCCGGGCACCGATACCGCCGCACCGACCACTCCGTCGGCCGACACGGCCACCGCGCCGGCACCGACTGCGGCTGCGGCAGAAACGCCGGCCGCAACCGGCGCCGTCCGCATTCTGGCCAAGACCGACAGCTGGGTGTCGGTGCTGGATGCCGATGGCAACAAGCTGCTGTACGAAAAGGTTTCCGCTGGTGCCGAGAAGACCGTGACCGGCAAGCCGCCGTACCGGGTCGTGATCGGCAATGCCCAGCAGGCCGAACTGTACTTCAACGGCAAGAAGGTCGACCTGGCCGACAAGATCCGTGGCAGCACGGCAAAACTGACTCTCGAGTAAGCCATGATCGATACCGGCAGTCCCATCCCCCGGCGCGTGTCCAGACAGGCGCGCGTAGGCCATGTACTGGTCGGCGGGGACGCGCCCGTCATCGTGCAGTCGATGACCAATACCGATACCGCCGATGCCGCCGGCACGGCGGCCCAGGTCGCCGAACTGGCCGAGGCCGGCTCCGAGATCGTCCGCATCACGGTGAATTCGCCGGAAGCGGCGGCACGGGTGGCGGAAATCCGTCAGCGCCTCGATGACATGGGCTGCAACGTGCCGCTGGTGGGGGATTTCCATTTCAATGGCGATCGCCTGCTGCGCGACTATCCCGACTGCGCCCGGGCGCTGGCCAAGTTCCGCATCAACCCGGGCAACGTCGGCCGGGGTGCCAAGGGCGACGAGAAATTCTCGTTCATGATCCGGCTGGCGGCCGAACTGGACAAACCGGTACGGATCGGCGTGAACTGGGGCAGCCTCGACCAGGCGCTCGCCAACCGGCTGATGGATGAAAACAGCCGCCGGCCGCAGCCGCTGCCGGCCGAGGCGGTCATGCGCGAGGCGCTGATCGTGTCCGCGCTGGAAAACGCCGCCAGGGCCGTGGAACTGGGGCTGGATCCGGACCAGATCATCCTGTCGTGCAAGGTCAGCCATGTGCAGGACCTGATTGCGGTTTACCGCGATCTGGGCCGCCGCTGCGACTACGCGCTGCACCTCGGGCTGACCGAGGCCGGCATGGGATCGAAGGGCATCGTCGCGTCGACCGCGGCGCTGGCCGTACTGCTGCAGGAAGGCATCGGCGATACCATCCGCGTCTCGCTGACGCCGCAACCGGGCGAGTCGCGTACCCGGGAAATCATCGTCGCCCAGGAAATCCTGCAGACGATGGGCCTGCGTTCGTTCACGCCGCTGGTGACTGCCTGCCCGGGCTGTGGTCGCACCACCAGCACGGTGTTCCAGGAGCTGGCCGACCAGATCCAGACCTATCTGCGCGAGCAGATGCCGATCTGGCGGCTGCAGTATCCCGGCGTTGAAATGATGAATGTCGCGGTCATGGGCTGCGTGGTGAACGGTCCGGGCGAAAGCAAGCTGGCGGACATCGGCATCTCGCTGCCCGGCACCGGCGAAGTCCCGGTCGCGCCGGTCTATGTGGACGGCGAAAAGACGGTGACCCTGAAGGGCGACAATATTGCCGACGCCTTCCAGGACATCGTCGACGACTATGTGAAAACCCGATACGGGGAGGGCGGCAGCAAGCGTCGTCGCACGATTGCGCTGAAACCGGTCTGATGACGCGCAAGGGCGTGGAATAATCTATGCTCTTGCCTGTCCGCCGACGGGCCGCAGCATCGGGAATACCCGTGCTGCGGCCCGCTGTATTGTTCCGTACCCCATGGCAAAACCGAATCAAGACTCTCGAACAGAACTGAAGATGGCAGAAAAAATACAGGCGATTCGCGGCATGAATGATGTGTTGCCGGGCGAATCCCAGCAGTGGGAATATTTTGAGGGCGTGCTGCGCACCCTGCTGACCGATTACGGTTATCAGAACATCCGCACCCCGATCGTCGAGAACACGCCGCTGTTCGTGCGCTCGATCGGCGAAGTGACCGACATCGTCGAGAAGGAAATGTACACCTTCACCGACAGCCTGAACGGGGACAGCCTGACGCTGCGCCCGGAAGGCACGGCCGGCACGCTGCGCGCGGTGGTCGAACACAACCTGCTGTACAACGCCACGCAGCGGCTGTGGTACATGGGCCCGATGTATCGTCACGAACGGCCGCAGAAAGGCCGTTACCGGCAGTTCCACCAGGTCGGCATCGAGGCGCTCGGCTTTGCCGGCCCCGATATCGATGCCGAAATCATCATGATGACGGCGGACCTGTGGCAGCGGCTGGGCATCAGCGACTACGTGCGGCTTGAAATCAACACGCTGGGCAATGCCGACGAGCGCGCGCGCCACCGCGAAGCGCTGATCCGCTATCTGGAACAGTTCGTCGACATCCTCGACGAGGACGGCAAGCGCCGGCTGTACACCAATCCGCTGCGCGTGCTCGACACCAAGAACCCGGCGCTGCAGGCGATGGCCGATGGCGCGCCGCGCCTGATCGACTACCTTGGCGACGCATCACGCGCGCACTACGACGGCTGGAAGGCGATGATCGCCGGCATCGGCGTCGACTTCGTGGAAAACCCGCGTCTGGTGCGCGGTCTCGATTACTACAACCAGTCGGTGTTCGAGTGGGTGACCACCGAACTCGGCGCCCAGGGCACGGTCTGCGCCGGCGGGCGCTACGACGGGCTGACCGAACAGCTGGGCGGCAAGCCGGCGCCGGGCATCGGCTTTGGCATGGGCATGGAACGCGTGCTGCTGCTGCTGGCCGACAAGGGACTGCTGCCTGCCAGCAGCGGCACCGATATCTACCTGGTCAGCCAGGGCGACGGTGCGCCGCTGTACGCGATGCAGCTGGCCAAGGCGCTGCGCGCTGCCGGCTACGCGGTCATCCAGCACATGGGTGAGGGCAGCTTCAAGTCGCAAATGAAAAAAGCCGACCAGAGTGGCGCGCGTTACGCCGTCATCGTCGGCGAAAACGAACTGGCCAACGACCAGGCCGTGCTCAAGCCGCTGCGCGATGGCGGCGAGCAGGAGACGCTCGGCCGGCACGAACTTGTGGCAAAGCTTGCCGCGCTGAAATCTTAAGGGGAACTCATGGCTTTCGACTTGCAGGAACAGGAGCAGATAGACGACATCAAGGCGTTCTGGCGCCAGTGGGGTCGCTGGATCTGCACCGGGGTGGTCGTCGCTGCGGTGGCGTATCTCGGCTACAAGGGCTGGGGCTATTACCAGCGCCATGTCGCCACCGAGGCCGCCGTGCTGTATGCACCGGTGGACGAAGCCGTCCGCAGCAATGACACCGGCAAGCTGGTGGCCAGCGCCAAGGCGCTACAGGATGCCTACCCGTCGTCCGGCTACGCCGCGCGTGCCAGCCTGCTGGCGGCCCGGGTCGCTTTCGACCACGGTGACGTCAAGACGGCCGAACAGGCGCTGGGCTGGGTGACTGCCAATGCAAAAGAAGCAGCGCTGGTGGCCGTGGCCCGCCTGCGCCTTGCCTCGCTGAAGCTCGATGCGAACCAGGCTGACGCCGCGCTGGCCGAACTGGCCAAGCCGGTCGACGTCGCCTTCGCCGCGCAGCAACTCGAACTCAAGGGCGACGCGCTGTCGGTCAAGGGCGATCGCAAGGGCGCACATGCGGCCTATCTGGAGTCCCTGGCCAAGATGTCGCCGGAAGCGCCGCGCGCAGAACTGGTCCAAGTCAAAATCGATTCACTGGGTGGCTGATAACATGAATAAACCCTTCCCGATGAAGTTGTCCGCCGTTGCGCTGCTTGCTGCGCTGGCCCTGTCCGGCTGCTCGCTGTTTTCCGGCAGCGACAATACGCCCGAGCCGACGCCGCTGAAGCCGCTGAAGCCACTGGTCGACCTGAAGGTCGGCTGGAAAAACAGCGTCGGCGATGCCGGCGGCTACGTGTTCGAACCGGCTTTCGACGGTGAGCGCGTGTACACCGCAGGCAATAACGGCCGCGTGCAGATCATCGATCCGGCCACCGGCCGCGAGATCGGCGGCTTCGATACCAAGGTCCGGCTGTCGGCCGGTGTCGGTGTGCGTGATGGCCGGGTGTTTGCCGTCAGCGAGCGCGGCGAACTGCTGGCCTTCACCACACAGGGCGAATCGCGCTGGAAGGCGACGCTGACCAGCCAGGCGCTGGAAGCGCCGCAGACCGACGGCAAGACGGTCGTGGTCCGTACCGGTGACGGCAACGTGACGGCGTTCGACTTTGCCAGCGGCCAGCAACTGTGGCTGTACCAGCGCCAGCAACCGGCGCTGTCGGTGCGTTCGACCGGTGCCATGCAACTGCTCGGCTCCGACGTCGTGCTGCTGGGCCTGCCCGGCGGCGTGCTGACGGTGCTGGGTCTGGCCGATGGCCGCGCGATGTGGGAAGCCAACGTCGCCACGCCGAAGGGCGCGACCGAACTCGACCGGATGGTCGACGTCGCCAGTCGCCCGGTGTTCGACCGTGGCCAGGTGTGCGCGGTCGCCTTCCAGGGCCGCCTGAGCTGCTTCGACGCGCGTACCGCGACGCCGATGTGGTCGCGTGAAGTGTCGTCGAGCAAGGGCATTGCCCTGGACGCCGCCAATATCTACGTGACCGCCGACGACGGTTCGGTGCAGGCGTTCGACCGTACCGACGGCCGCAGCGTCTGGCGCCAGGATGGCTTCAAATACCGCAAGGTGGAGGCACCGGCCCTGCTGGGCCGCTTCGTCGTCGTGACCGACGGCGAAGGCATTGCCCACCTGCTTTCCAATGAATCGGGCGACGAGCTCGGCCGTGCGTCGATCGGCGCATCCGGCCAGCCGGTCGCCGCGGGACCGAACCTGCTGGTGCAGGGCCTCGGCCGAATCGCCCAACTGGGACTGTAAATTAAGTGAAACCGACTGTAGTGCTTGTCGGCCGGCCCAATGTCGGCAAATCGACGCTGTTCAACCGGCTGACCAAAACCCGCGACGCGCTGGTGGCGGACCTGCCCGGCCTGACCCGTGACCGTCACTATGGCCACGGGCGGGTCGGTGACAAGCCGTATCTCGTGGTCGACACCGGGGGCTTCGAGCCGGTGGTCGACAGCGGCATCATGCATGAGATGGCGCGCCAGACCCTGCAGGCCGTGGATGAAGCGGACGCGGTGGTGTTCCTGGTCGATGCCCGCTCCGGGCTGACGCCGCAGGACAAGATCATCGCCAACCAGCTTCGCCAGGGCAGCCGGCCGGTCTACCTGGTGGTCAACAAGGCCGAAGGCATGAGCCGGGCCATGGTGGTGGCCGAATTCTACGAGCTGGGTCTTGGCGAGCCGTGGAGCATTTCCGGCGCCCATGGCGAAGGCGTGCGCGAACTGATGGACGAGGTGCTGGAGCCGTTTGCCGACGAGGCACCGGCAGAAGACCCGCGCCATCCGAAGTTCGCCATCATCGGCCGGCCGAACGTCGGCAAGTCGACGCTGGTCAACGCCATCCTCGGTGAAGAACGGGTGATTGCCTTCGACCATCCGGGGACTACCCGTGACTCGATCTACATCGATTTCGAGCGCGAAGGGAAGCCGTACACCATCATCGATACCGCCGGCGTGCGCCGTCGCGCCAAGGTGAACGAGGCAATCGAGAAATTCTCGGTGGTGAAGACGCTGCAGGCGATCGAAGACGCCAACGTCGCCGTGCTGGTGCTCGACGCCAGCCTCGACGTGTCGGACCAGGATGCGACGCTGGCCGGTTTTGCCCTCGAAGCCGGCCGGGCGCTGGTGGTCGCGGTCAACAAGTGGGACGACTGTGGCGAAGACCAGAAGCTGCGCATCAAGCACAGCATCGCCCGCAAGCTGCATTTCCTTGAATTTGCCAAATATCACTATATTTCGGCACTGAAGGGGCAGGGCGTCGGCGAGCTGTTCAAGTCCATCGACCAGGCGTACACGGCCGCAATGTGCAAGCTGGCGACGCCGAAGCTGACGCGTGCGCTGCAAGTGGCGCTGGAACGCCAGTCACCGCCGATGATCGGCCTGACCCGGCCGAAACTGCGTTATGCCCACCAGGGCGGCATGAATCCGCCGATCGTGGTGATACACGGCAATGCGCTTGATAAGTTGCCGGACAGCTATACCCGTTATCTTGAACACAGTTTCCGCCGTATCTTCAAGCTTGAGGGTACGCCGTTGCGTGTGCAGTATAAATCGACCGACAACCCCTATACCGAACGGGCGGCACCGCCGAAACCGACCAAGGGCAAGCCGAAACCGGTACGATACGGCAAGAAAAAATAGTGGCATCCCGGCGTTTTTCCGCTTAGAAAAATAGAACGCTATCCCGAGCGAATTACAAAACCTTAAGTAAAATCGGAGATCAAAAATGAGCACCAAAGGGCAAATGCTACAAGACCCGTTTCTGAACGTGCTGCGTAAAGAGCACGTGCCGGTGTCCATCTATCTTGTGAACGGCATCAAGCTGCAAGGGCAGATCGAGTCGTTCGATCAATATGTCGTGCTGCTGAAAAACACGGTGACCCAGATGGTGTACAAGCATGCCATCTCGACCGTGGTGCCCGCACGTCCGGTCTCCATTCCGCACGAGCATCACACCCCGGCCGGCGCTGCCCCGCAGGACGCCTGACCGGCGACGGCGCGGGGAAGGCGGGGGTAGCCGGCAATGGACCGGTGCCCGTCAACGAGCCGCTTCCCCCGTCTGCCTTTTGTCCGACCGGCCGGCGATTGCCGGCCGTCTGCATTTTGTCATAGCTGAAAGCGATCCCTATTCGTGTTAGACCGTCCTGATTTTGGTGATACCGCAGTAGTTGTGTGTCTGAATTTTGGCGAGCCGGATTTTGCCGAAGGCGTCGAGGAATGTGTCGAGCTGGTCAAGGGGGCCGGTGTCGATGTGCGCGACGTGGTAATCGGCAAGCGACAGCGACCGGATGCGGCCCTGTTTGCCGGCAAGGGCAAGGTCGAGGAAATCGGCATGGCGCTGAAGGCGCACGACGCCAATGTGGTGATCTTCAATCATGCACTGTCCCCGGCACAGCAGCGCAACCTGGAACGCTTGCTGGAATGCCGCGTGGTCGACCGAACCAGCCTGATCCTGGACATCTTCGCCCAGCGCGCACGCAGCCACGAAGGCAAGCTGCAGGTCGAACTGGCCCAGCTCAACCACCTGGCGACCCGCCTGGTGCGCGGCTGGACCCACCTGGAACGGCAAAAGGGCGGCATCGGCCTGCGCGGGCCGGGTGAAACCCAGCTCGAAACCGACCGCCGTCTGATCGGCATACGGGTCAAGCTGCTGAAAGACCGCCTGGCGCGGGTCGAACGGCAGCGGAACGTGCAGCGGCGCGGCCGCGAGCGCGGCGGCGTGTTCAGCGTTTCCATCGTCGGCTATACCAATGCCGGCAAGTCGACGCTGTTCAATTCGCTGACCAAGGCGCGCGCCTATGCGGCCGATCAGCTGTTCGCGACACTGGATACCACCAGCCGTCGGCTCTACCTTAACGAGCAGCTAAGTGTAGTGTTGTCTGATACGGTGGGCTTCATCCGCGATCTGCCCCATTCGCTAGTTGCTGCGTTCAAGGCCACGCTGGAAGAGACGGTCAGAGCCGATCTCCTGCTGCATGTGGTCGACAGCGCCAGCGATACCCGTGACATGCAGATCGCCGAAGTCAACAAAGTGCTGAAGGAAATCGACGCCGATGGCGTACCTCAGCTCCTGGTCTGGAACAAGTGCGATCTGAAGGGATTGCCGGCCGACATCGAGCGGGACGAACAAGGGCGTATCATTGCCGTTCGCGTCTCCGCGCTTACCGGCGAAGGCCTGGAGCTGTTGCGGGCTGCGCTTGTCGAATGCGCAAGCGCCCCCACATACTGACAGCGTATTCAAACATCAAGAACCCGGACCCCGATCCCATGGCACAAAACGACCCGCAACGGGGCGGAGGTCGGCGCGGCAATGACGGGCCGCCCGATCTCGACGAGCTTTTCCGCAACCTCAACAACAAGCTGTCCCGCATACTGGGCGGCAAGGGAGGTGGCGACGACAACGGCGGCCCCTCGGCGCCGCGCTCCCCGCGTGGCGCGATGAAGGGTGGCGTGCTGGCCCTTGGCGGCGTGCTGGTGGCGCTGTGGCTGGCCAGCGGCTTCTACGTGGTCGACGCGCGTGAGGAAGGGGTGGTCCTTCAGCTGGGTCGCTTCAACCGCATCACCGATTCCGGCCTGCAGTGGCATCTGCCGTATCCGTTCGAGAAAGTCGAGATCGTCACCCTGACCGAAGTGCGTTCGGTCGAGATCGGCTATCGCGGCAACGCCAAGAATCGCGTGCTCGAAGAATCGCTGATGCTGACGGAAGACCAGAACATCATCGACGTGCAGCTGTCGGTCCAGTACGACGTCAAGGACCCGCGCGCCTTCCTGTTCAACAACGTGTTCACCGACAAGGACGGCAAGGATGTCGTCAAGATGGTGACCGAGAGCGCGATCCGCGAAGTGGTCGGCAAGAACAAGGTCGACTTCGTGCTGAACGAGGGCCGGGGGCAGATTGCCGCCGAAACGCAGCAGGTGATCCAGGCGATGCTTGACCGCTATGGCACCGGCATCCGGGTGGCCAAGGTCAACATCAACGACGTGCAGCCGCCGGAGCAGGTGCAGGCCGCGTTCGAGGACGCCGTCAAGGCGGGCCAGGACAAGGAAAAACTGCGCAACGAAGGCCAGGCATACGCGAACGACGTCATTCCGAAGGCGCGGGGTCTTGCCACCCGCCTGCTGGAAGAGTCGCAGGGCTACAAGCAGCGCGTGATCTCCAACGCCGAGGGTGAGGCTGCGCGCTTCAAGTCGGTGCTGGGCGAATACCAGAAGGCGCCGGCGGTGACGCGCGAACGCATTTACTACGACACCATGCAGAAGGTCATGCAGGACACCACCAAGGTCATCGTCGACCAGAAGGGTGGCCAGAACCTGCTGTACCTGCCGCTGGACAAGCTGATGCAGATGACCAACCCGCAAGCGCCGGCCGCCGCCGGCAACCGGCCGCAGGCCGCCGGTACCCCGTCGGCCGAGGCCGAAGCGGTACCGCAGGCAAACGAAGGGGCGAACGGCCGCAATTTCAGCCGCGACGTGCGTCGCGGTCGTAACCAGGAAGGGGGGCAATAAGCGATGGACAGACTCATTCCTGGTGTTATCGCCGTCCTCGCCGCGTTGCTGCTGCTGAGCATGTCGCTGTTCATCGTCGACCAGCGCCAGTATGCGATGGTGTTCCAGTTCGGCGAAGTCATGCGTGTCGTGAAGGAGCCGGGCATCCAGTTCAAGGTGCCGCTGCTGCAGAACGTCCGCTACTTCGACCGCCGCATCCAGACCATCGACTCGGACACGCCGGAGCTGTTCAACACCCGCGAGAAGAAGAACGTGCTGGTGGACAGCTTCGTCAAATGGCGCGTGACCAACGTCGAGCAGTTCTACAAGTCGGTGGGCGGCAACGAGAGCGCGGCCGTGGCCCGTCTGCGCCAGACCATCAACGACGGACTGCGCGCCGAGTTCGGCCAGAAGACCGTTGCCGACGTGATTTCCGGCCAGCGTGACCGGGTGATGGAGATCGTGCGCAAGCGCGCCGACGTCGATGCCCGCAAGATTGGTGTGGAAATTCTGGATGTCCGCTTAAAGCGCGTCGATTTTCCGGATAAAATCTCCCAGTCGGTCTACGATCGCATGCAGTCCGAGCGTCGCACGGTGGCAAGCCAGCTGCGAAGCGAGGGGGCAGCGGATGCTGAACGCATCCGGGCGGACGCTGACCGTCAGCGCGAAGTCATCCTGGCTGATGCCTACCGGCAGGCCCAGGTGGCGAAAGGCGAAGGGGATGCGCGTGCGTCCGCGATTTATGCCGACGCGTACGGCAAGAATCCTGAATTCTATTCGTTCTACCGCAGCATGGATGCCTACAAGCAGTCGTTCAAGTCCAAGGGCGACGTGATGGTGCTGGAACCGAATTCGGCCTTCTTCAAGTACATGAAGGATCCGAAGGCTTCGGCTGGCGGCGCGAAGAAGTAATTCGAGCGACGCCGGTTCGGGTCGGCAAGGCGGGGGGATCGTCCCCCGCCTTTTAACGTGTAAAAAACTAATGCATACCTGGCTGCTTCCTGAATACATCGCCGACATCCTGCCCGCTACTGCGCGGCAGGTGGAGTCGGCCAAGGCGCGGATGCTGGAGCTGTACCGGACCTACGGTTACGAGCTCGTCAGTCCTCCGCTGATCGAATACACGGAGGCGCTGCTGACCCATGCCGACCCGGCACTGGACATGCGGACCTTCAAGCTCGACGACCAGCTGACCGGGCGCCAGCTCGGCCTGCGCGCCGACATCACGCCGCAGGTGGCGCGCATCGACGCTCATCTGCTGGCGCATCGCGACGGCGCGACCCGGCTGTGCTACGCCGGCAGCATCGTGCATACCCGCCCGACCGGTCTGACCCGCTCGCGCGAACCGCTGCAACTCGGTGCCGAGCTGTACGGCTGTTACGGGCTGGCGGCCGACCTGGAAGTCATCGACCTGATGCTGTCGTCGCTGGCGCAGGTCGGCGTGAACGATGTCACGCTGGATCTGGGTCATCTTGGTCTGTACCGGGCACTGGTGCGCGAGGCGCAGCTCGACGGCGATTTCGAGCACGAGCTGTTCTCGGCCATCCAGAGCAAGGACACGTCCACGGTCGCGGCGCTGACCGTCGACGTGCACGAGCCGTTCCGCTCCGCCTTCCGTCACCTGACCGAACTGTACGGGCCGGATGCAGTCAGACGGGCACGCACTTCGCTGCCGGGACTCCCGGCGATCCGTGCGGCACTGGATGACCTGGAACGCGTTGCTGCCGCCTTTGCCGGCCGGGCCCGGGTCACATTCGACCTGACCGAACTGCGCGGTACGCATTACCATACCGGGTTGATGTTCGCCGCCTATGCCGAAGGCTGGGCGGAAGAACTGGCCCGTGGCGGTCGTTACGACAATGTCGGCCGCCGTTTCGGCCGGGCTCGCCCGGCCACCGGTTTCAGTCTGGACCTGCGCGACCTGATCCGCATCCTGCCGCAGCAGAATCCGTCCAAGGGCATCCGCCTGGCGGCGGACGACCTGCCGCAACTGGCCGAAGAAGCTGCGCGTTTGCGCAAGGCAGGCGAGGTGGTCGTCATCGACTACCTGCACGAATCCGCAGAGGCGCTGCATTGCGACCGTGCCCTGACGCTGATCGACGGCGTGGCACAGCTTGTGCCGCTGCCTTCCACCCATTGATGAATTTGAGTTTCGAGAGGTAACTATGGCCAAGAACGTCGTCGTGATCGGCACCCAATGGGGTGACGAGGGCAAGGGAAAAATCGTCGACTGGCTGACGGACCACGCTGAAGGCGTGGTGCGCTTCCAGGGCGGCCACAATGCCGGCCACACGCTGGTCATCAATGGCAAGAAGACCATTCTGCGCCTGATCCCGTCCGGCATCCTGCATGCAGGCCGCAACTGCTTTATCGGCAACGGCGTCGTGCTGTCGCCGGAAGCGCTGCTGAAGGAAATCGACGAACTGCAGGCCGCCGGCATCGATGTCGCCAGCCGGCTGAAGATCTCCGAATCCTGCCCGCTGATCCTGCCGTACCACATTGCGCTCGACCAGGCGCGTGAAGCCGCCAAGGGCGAGAACAAGATCGGCACCACCGGTCGCGGCATCGGCCCGGCCTACGAGGACAAGATCGCGCGTCGCGCGATCCGCGTGCAGGACCTGTTCCACCCGGAACGTTTTGCCGCCAAGCTCGGCGAAAACCTGGCTTACTACAACTTCCTGCTGAAGGAATACTTCAAGACCGAGCCGGTCGACTTCCAGAAGACCCTGGACGACACCATGGCCTACGCCGAGCGCATCAAGCCGATGGTGGCCGACGTGTCGCGCACGCTGTACGAAATGAACAAGGCCGGCAAGCCGATCCTGTTCGAAGGCGCACAGGGCACGCTGCTGGACATCGACCACGGCACCTATCCGTTCGTGACCTCGTCGAACTGCGTGGCCGGTGCGGCCTCGCCGGGCGCCGGTGTGGCGCCGCAGATGCTCAATTACGTGCTGGGCATCGTCAAGGCTTACACCACCCGCGTCGGTTCCGGCCCGTTCCCGACCGAGCAGTGCAATGATGTTGGCGCCTTCCTGGCCAAGCGTGGCAACGAGTTCGGTTCGGTCACCGGCCGTCCGCGCCGCTGCGGCTGGTTCGATGCCGCGCTGCTGAAGCGCTCGATCCAGATCAACGGCGTATCCGGCCTGTGCGTGACCAAGCTCGACGTGATGGACGGCATGGACGAAATCCTGCTGTGCGTCGGCTATCGCAAGGACGGCGTCGAATACGACATCCTGCCGTTCGGCTCGGAAAACGTGGCCGGCTGCGAGCCGATCTACGAAACCATCCCCGGCTGGACCGACTCGACCTTCGGCGTCAAGCGCTTCGAGGACCTGCCGGCCAATGCACGCGCTTACCTGAAGCGCATCGAGGAAATCTGCGAAGCCCCGATCGACATCATCTCGACCGGTCCGGACCGCGCGGAAACCATCGTGCTGCGTCACCCGTTCGGCGCGTAAGCAGCGCCGGGACATGCAGAACGCCGCCTGAAAAGGCGGCGTTCTGCGTTGTGATGTTCACCGTGGCGAGGCACTGCAGCAGGCCCGATCGACAGGCGATGCCGCTGCGGGGATGCCTGCTACGAGCCGGTGTGGGGTCGCCGTGTCGCCTGCGCGTACAACAGCTCGCCGGCCAGGCTGGCGCCGTTCGGCCAGACCACGCGGTCGTTGTCGACGCGTGCCGCGCGGAACAGGGCCGTATCGACCAGCGCGGCAAAACGTTCGTCGTGCGGGCCGTCGATCCGGTCCAGCCACACCGTCGCGCTGACCCCGTCCGCAAAACCGACAATCAGCCGCTTGCCGGTCAGGGGGAGCACTTTGGTGAGCTTGGCTGTCATGGGCGGTGTCCCTGTGGATTGCGACTGGAATAGTCTGAATTGTATCCGCATCTGGCTTGCCGCACAGCGGCGGCAAGGCACTAAAGAATGATTGGCTCCGGTTCTATTTCTACATCATAGCGATCGCGAACGGTCTGCTGCACATGGCGGGCCAGCGCCAGTACCTCCTCGCCACTGGCTCCGCCGCGATTGACCAGCACCAGGGCCTGGCGGTCATGGACCGCAGCCTGGCCCCGGACCAGCCCTTTCAGGCCGGCATGATCGATCAGCCAGCCGGCGGCCAGCTTGACCAGACCGGCACCGTGCGGATAGCTGACCAGGCCCGGATGGGCGGCATGCAGCCGGTCCGCCGTGGCCTGCGTCACCACCGGGTTCTTGAAGAAGCTGCCGGCATTGCCCAGCCGCGCCGGATCAGGCAGCTTGGCGGCGCGGATGCGGCACACCGCATCCGACACATCCAGCGGCGTTGGCGTCACGATGCCGGCCGCGTCCAGTTCACGGGAAATGTCGCCATAGCCGGTGCGGGGCGAGGCATGCCGGTCGAGACGGAAATGCACGGCGGTAATGATCAGCCGGTCTTTCCACTCGCGCTTGAACACGCTGTCGCGGTAGCCGAAACGGCAGCCGACATGGTCGAAATGGTGCAGGGCACCGGTGGCAATCTCCACCGCATCGACCTGCACGATCCGCTCGCCCGCTTCGGTGCCGTAGGCGCCGATGTTCTGCACCGGGCTGGCACCGACCGTGCCGGGAATCAGGCTCAGGTTTTCCAGTCCGAACCAGCCGCGGGCCAGCGCGGAACGGACAAAGTCATGCCAGATTTCGCCGGCGGCGACACGGACCTGCACTGCGTCCGGCTGATCGTCGATGACGGCAATGCCCTTCAGCTCGATGCGGGCGACCGTGCCGGGAAAGTCGCGGGTGAACAGCACATTGCTGCCGCCGCCGAGCACCAGCCTCGGTCCGTGGCGAAAGGCGTCGTCGTCCAGCAGTGCGGCCAGCGCGGCCTCGTCGCTGACATGGACCAGGCGCCGGGCCTGGGCCGGCACGCCGAAGGTAGTGAACGGGGCCAGCGCGACGTCGTGCTGCGCGAGGAGGGTCATGCGGAAACCTTTTGCAAATGTCCGGGGGCGGGAAGGGCATCATGGCTGACGCGGGCCAGCATCCAGCTCAGCAGGATGGCAGCCAGGGTCAGGCTGATGGTCAGGGCCAGCCAGAAGCCGTGCGCGCCCATCGGCCGCTCCAGCCCGAGCACGACGCCATGGCCGAGGCCGAGCCAGGCCCCGCCGGCCAGCCCGACGCCCCAGAAGGCGACCAGGTGGACCGCCATCGGCCGTGCCGTAACCTTGTAGCCGCGCAGCGCGCCGGCTGCTGCCGTCTGCGCGGCGTCGGACAGCTGGAATACCGCGGCGAACAGCAGCAGTGAGGCCGCCAGTGCGACCACGCGCGCATCGTTGCTGTACATGGCGGCGATCGGTTCGCGCAGCAGCAGGACGCACAGCGATGTCGCACAGGCACAGAGCAGCGCCACCACCATGCCGACGCCACTGCGGAAACGTGCTGCCAGCGGGTCCTGATGGCCCAGTGCCTGGCCGACGCGGACTGTCAGCGCAGTCGCCAGGCTTTGCGGAATCATGTAGATCAGGCTGGAGAAGTTGATCACCACCTGGTGGCCGGATACGGTGACCGCACCCAGCTTGGCAATGGCCAGCGCGACGAAGGTGAAGGCGCTGACTTCCAGAAAATACGAGAACGCCACCGGTGCCCCGATACGCAGCAACTGGCGTTGCTGGGCCGGGTCCGGGCGCTCGAAGCGCTGCCACAGCCGATATGGCCGGTAGGCGGCCGCCAGCCGGGTATGGATGGCCAGCGCGATGAAGCTGAACCAGAATACCGCCCCGGTGGCCCAGCCACAGCCGGCACCGCCGAGTTCCGGAAAGCCGAACAGGCCGTGGATCAGGATGTAGTTGAGCGGGATGTTCAGCGCCAGCGCACACAGGCTGACGATCATGATCGGCTTGGTGCGGTTGACGCTGGACGAGTAGGCATGCAGTGCGCGGTACAGCAGCACGCCCGGCACGCCGAGACCGGCACCGGTCAGAAAACCGTTGACCTTGTCAGTGACGGCCGCGTCGAGTCCGAGGTGGGCGCCGAGGAACGGCTGCACGCCAAACAGGATGGCCATGCCGAACAGGCCGAGTGCGAGTGCGAGCCAGATGCCCTGGCGCACCGACGGGCCGATTTTTTCCGGTGCCCGGGCACCGATATGGTGGGCGACGACCGGATTCAGCGCGACCATCACCCCGGACAGGGTGATGAACACGGTGATCAGGATGCTGGAACCGATCGAGACGGCGGCGAGATCGTTGGCGCTGACCTGGCCGGCCATGACCGTGTCGACGAAGCCGGTCGCGACCTGTGCCATCTGCGCGATCATCATCGGTACTGCCAGCCGGGTTAGCGCGGACGCTTCCGCCCGCGCCTCGTGACGACGGGAGAACAGCGTGGCAATGCGCATTCCGGGGGCCGTATCAGAAAGAGGACAGAACGCGAAGTATATCGCACTCGGCCAGGGCTGCGCCGGCACCACGGCGGGCGCCGGTGTCCTTGCCGGTCAGGGCGCCGGGCTCAGCCCGGTACGCGGATGGGGGTGGGGGCGTTCATCTCGCCGCTGACCACGAAGCGGTCGCCGAAGCGTGCATTGAGGCGCAGCGCGTCGTCGAGGCGGACGGCAAGAATGGTCAGGCAGGCGGGTTGCTGGCGGTTGACGCGATAGCCGAGAGAAAGGGCGAGGTCCGCGATCGTCAGGACGTCCTGCGGCGTGGCATTGGCCAGCGGGCGGCAACAGAGGTCGCCGCACAGGGCCGAGCGGGTCGGGGCTGTCGGGGAAGGGGAATGGCCGAACTCAATGGCGGCGTCGGTCTGGCAATCGTACATGGCATGTCTCCGACGACACAGCGCACCCGGTGCGACCCGGGGGACGCTTTAGCGGAATTTGAATGCGCCCCGCAAGTTGTCGTTAAATCGGCGCGGTAAAAACGGAACCGTCATCAAGCGCAGGCGGTTCCCCCTGGAAAATGCATAACGGCATGCCGTTTGCGAAAGTTATTTTCTGCGCGTCAAGCCCGGACGTCAATAACCTTGACTGACTTCAACTGTACCACTGGTCAGTCACCGACCATGGTGACGCTTTCCAGTCCGCTGCTGCGCACCGCGTCGGCCAGGGCGTGGATGGCGCCCATGCGCGGGAAGTGCTTGCGGGTGGCGACCACGACCCGGCGCGTCGGCGCCTGGCCGGCGAACGGCAGGATACAGAGCAGCTCGTTGTCGGCGGCGCTGACCGAGGTGGCCGGCAGCACGGTGACGCCGACGCCGCTGGCGACCATGTGGCGGATGGTGGTCAGCGAACTGCCGGACAGGGCCTGCGACAGCGGGTGGCCGCCGGGAACCGGCTCGGCATGGCGGTCGCACACTTCAACCACCTGATCGCGGAAGCAGTTGCCCTGCGTCAGCAGCAGCACGGCCTCGTTGGCCAGCTCGTGCGGCTGGATCGCATCGCGGTCGGCCCACGGGTGGTCCTTCGGCGTGGCGATGACGAACGGTTCGTCGTACAGCGGCAGCGTGACGATGTTCGGCTCATCAAACGGCTCGGCGACGATGGCGGCGTCGATCTCGCCGCTTTTCAGCATGTCGGCCAGCCGCGACGTGTAGTTCTCTTCCAGGTACAGCGGCATGTCGGGGGCGACGTGGCGCAGTGCCGGAATCAGCTTCGGCAGCAGATACGGACCGATGGTGAAGATGATGCCGAGCTTCAGCGGCCCGACCAGCTCGTTCTGCCGCTCGCCGGCGATGCGCTTGACCACGGCGGCCTGTTCGAGCACGACCTGGGCCTGCTCGACCACCTGGCGGCCGATATCGGTCACGCTGATGTCGGAGCCGCGCTCGAACAGCGTCACGCCCAGTTCGTCTTCCAGCTTCTTGACCGCGATGGACAGGGTCGGCTGGCTGACGAAGCAGGCGGCCGCTGCACGGCCGAAATGGCGCTCGCGGGCGACGGCGACGATGTACTTGAGCTCGGTCAGGGTCATGCCGCTGGCCGTTGCGGCTCGTTCAGCACGATGTTCACTTCCAGCACGTCCAGGTTGTCCTGGCGTTCGAGCTGGACCTTGATGTCCTCCTGCGACACCTGCACGTACTTGGAGATGACGGCCATCAGTTCGGCCTGCAGCGCCGGCAGGTAGTCCGGCTTGTCGGTGCCGCGACCGCTGCGCTCGTGGGCAAGGATGATCTGCAGTCGCTCGCGCGCGATGGCCGCGGTTTTCTGGCGCTTGCCGAACAGGCGTTCAATCAGTGTCATGGGTTCAGCCTCCGAACAGGCGTTTCAGGAGACCGACCTTCGGTGCGTCCAGGAAACGGATGGGTTTGTCGGCGCCGAGGAAACGGTCGACCACGTCCTTGTAGGCTTCCGAGACATCGGTGCCGGACAGGTGGATGGACGGCGTGCCCTGGTTCGATGCCTGCAGGACCGCCTGCGACTCGGGAATGACGCCGATCAGCGGAATGCGCAGGATTTCCTTCACGTCATCGACCGACAGCATTTCGCCGCGCTCGACGCGCGCCGGCGTGTAGCGGGTGATCAGCAGGTGTTCCTTGACCGGTTCGCGGTTTTCGATCGCGCGACGGGACTTGGCGGCCAGAATGCCGAGGATGCGGTCGGAGTCGCGCACCGACGACACTTCCGGATTGGTGGTGATGATCGCTTCGTCGGCGAAGTGCAGCGCCATCAGCGCGCCGCGCTCGATGCCGGCCGGCGAATCGCAGACGATGTATTCGAAACCGTCGGCGGCCAGGTCGTTCAGGACCTTTTCCACGCCTTCCTCGGTCAGCGCGTCCTTGTCGCGCGTCTGCGACGCCGGCAGGATGTACAGGTTGTCGCAGTGCTTGTCCTTGATCAGCGCCTGATTCAGCGACACTTCGCCGTTGACGACATTGATCAGGTCATAGACGACGCGGCGTTCGCAACCCATGATCAGGTCGAGATTGCGCAGGCCGACGTCGAAGTCGATGACGGCCGTCTTGTGCCCCTTGAGGGCAAGGCCGCTTGCAAAGCTTGCGCTGGTAGTGGTCTTGCCGACGCCGCCCTTGCCGGACGTGATGACGATGATTTTGGCCACGTATTTCCCCTGTCGATGATATCGGGCGATATTCGGCGCCTGCAATCAGGCGGCCAATGGCTGCATGACCAGTTTGTCTGCGTCCAGGAATATCTGAGTGGGTTTGCCGGCGATGGAGGCCGGCAACGCTTGTTCGATGGTGCGGTAGATGCCGGCGATGGACAGGAGTTCCGCTTCCATTGCCTGCACGAAGATGCGCGCGGCAATATTGCCGCGGGCACCGGCCAGTGCCTTGCCGCGCAGTGGCGCATAAATATGGATGTCGCCGTCGGCGATCACTTCCGCGCCGGCACTGACCATGGCCAGAACCACCAGGTTGCCGCCTTTCGCGTAGATCTGCTGGCCGGCACGGACCGGCCGGTCGATGATCAGCGTCGACGGCGGCGCACTGGGTGCGGCGGCGGCCGGTGCTTCTGCCTGGGCCGGTGGCTGGGGGTGCGGCTCGTCGTCGCTGTCCGAACCGGAAAAGGCGATCAGGCCGGCCTGGGCCAGCGCGCCGCGCAGTCCCGATGGTGCACCGCGCACACCGATTGCCTTCAGGCCATAGCGGGCATACAGGCTGACCAGTTCGTCGTAGCGAATGGCGTTTGCACCGTCGGCGGGAAGGTCGAACACGACCGGTTCGCCGTCGAACGGCGAGCCGTTGGCGAAGCGGGTGCTGAGGTCAAGTTCCAGCTCGTCGAGGCGGGGGCTTTTCAGCCGGACCGCCAGCAGGTTCAAACGGGCGGATTTTATGTCGAATGCGTGCGCTGGATTGGCGTTCATGATGCGTCGATGGCGACGGACAAAAGCTTTTGAATGGCGCGAGTTTACCTGCTGTTCGACGTGTTTTCCACGGAACCGTCAAGATGCCGTCATTCGTCATTGTGCAGTGCACAAAAAAAGTTTGACAAGCGGGCCGGTCTTGCATAAATTCACGGTGTTGCTGCAGTGCACCATAAGGCGCTGGCAGCGGAAGAAGAAGTTCAAACCAATGCCGGAAGGAAGATACACCATGTTCAATCAAACCGAACGCCTGCAAGACCTGCAAAAAAACCAACTGGATCGCGCACTGCGCCTGTCCTCGATCGTGCTGGCCAGCGCCGAGCGCTTCGCCGCCCTGCAACTCGAACTGTCGAAGAAGCTGCTGGCTGAACAGGCTTCGACCGCCAAGACCCTGGCTTCCGCCAAGGACCCGAAGGCGCTGGCCGAAGTGCAGGCGACCCTGGCCCAGCCGGGTATCGAACAGGTTTTCGGCGCCGCCCGCAGCGTGTACGACGCCGCCGTGGAAACCCAGAACGAAGTGCAAAGCTTCATTGAAGAACAGATTCTGGACTTCAACAAGCTGGTTTGCGCCTCGCTGGACAATATCTCGAAGAACGCCCCGGCCGGTTCCGACGCTGCCGTGAATATCGCCAAGAACGCGATCACCAGCGCCACCGCCGCCTACGACAGCCTGTCGCGCACCGCCAAGAAGGTGTCGAGCGAGCTGGCCGAAGCCGGTGTCGAAGCCGCTACCTCGTCGGCCAAGGCTGCTTCCGCTGCCGTCAACCGCGCCGGCAAGAAGGCCTCGGGCAGCGCTGCCGCCTGAGTCTGAAGCCAAAACCCCGCCTGACATGGCGGGGTTGATGGACAGCAAGAACCGCCGTGAGCTTTTCTCACGGCGGTTTTTTATCGTCTGCCGCTCAGAGAATCTCGTCGCGCGCCTGCTCGAGGTGCGGGCGCTCGGCCCAGCCGAGCAGCCGCCAGCCGCCCGGGTGGCGTTCGATGCGGTAGATGGCGGCGTTCGGGATCGGGAAGTCGCGCGGCAGGGCCAGCGGGGTGGAGGTAGCCAGCCGGTAGATGACTTCCAGCACGCCGCCGTGGGTCACCAGCAGCAGCGACTGGCCGTGGTGCTGGCTGGCCAGCGTTTCCAGCCGGGTGTGGATGCGGGCGGCGAAGTCGGCCAGCGATTCGCCGCCGGGTGGCACCCAGTCCAGCGCACGGCCGCGATAGCGCTGCCACAGTTCGGGGTGCTCGTGTTCGGCATCGGCCGGGCGCAGGCCCTGCAGCGCGCCAAAGTGGCGCTCGCGCAGTGCCGGGTCGGGGGTGACCGGCAGCGCCAGCCGTTCGGCCAGCGGTGCCGCCGTGTCCAGTGCGCGGCCGAGATCGCTGGAGTACAGCGCGTCAAACGCTTCGTCGCCCAGTGCGGCGGCGGTCAGCTGCGCCTGGGCGCGGCCGGTGTCGTTGAGGGGGATGTCCAGGTGCCCCTGCAGGCGATGGTCGACATTCCATGCCGTCTCGCCGTGGCGCACAAAAGTCAGTCTGGTTGAATTCAGCATGGGGGGAATGGTAGCAAGCCGTGGCGTCGCTGTCGGTTAGAATAGCGATCCATTACTTCATTCCGGCGGACTCTCCGCTCGCTGCGCGTTCGCTTTTTTCCGAATCCATCCGTCTGTTCCCCGTGCTAGATCGTCCCTTAGTCATTGTCGACCTCGAAACCACCGGCGGCCACATCACCCGTGACCGGATCACCGAAATCGGCCTGATCGCCGTCGACGGCGAGCGGGTGGAACGCTGGTCGTCGCTGGTCAATCCCGGCCAGCCCATTCCGCCGTTCATCGAGCAGATCACCGGCATCTCCGACCGCATGGTGGCCGATGCGCCGCCGTTCGCCGCCCTGGCGGACGAGGTACTCGAACGCCTGTCCGGTCGCCTGTTCATCGCGCACAACGCCCGTTTCGACTACGGCTTCCTGAAAAATGAATTCAGGCGGGTCGGTCTGCGCTTTCATGCCGACCAGCTGTGCACGGTCAAGCTGTCGCGTGCGCTGTACCCGCAGCATTTCAAGCACAACCTCGACAGCCTGATCGCCCGTTTCGGCATCGATGTGCCACCCGGCATGCGTCACCGTGCGCTGGGCGATGCCGAGGCGGTGCGGGTGTTCCTCGAGGCGGCCGGGCGCGAGCTTGGCCGCGACGTGGTGCTGGCCGCCACGCATGCCCAGGCCCTGTCGCCGGACCTGCCGCCCGGCATCGATCCCGATGTGGCCGATGCCTTGCCGGACGTGCCTGGTGCCTACCTGTTCCACGCCGACGATGACACGCTGCTGTATGTCGGCAAGAGTGCGAACCTGCGCAGCGGGGTGCTGGCGCATTTTGCCGCGTCTCGCGGCAAGGGGCGGATGCCGCGCTTCAACCGGCCGGTGGCCCGTATCGACTGGCACGAAGCGGTTGGCGAATTTGGCGCGCAATTGCTGCAGATCCGGCTGATCCGGCAGCGGGCACCGCTGCACAATGTGCATCACGCCGGCGGGCTGGTGTCGTTCCGGCTCGATACGGTCGATGGCGGTTTTCTGCGACCGGTGCCGGTCAGCAGCGATGACGTGGATTTTTCCCGGACCGAATCGCTGTACGGGGTGTTCCGTTCTTCCCGTGAAGCCAGCCGGGCACTGGTGCAGCTGGCCGATGCCTATCAGCTGTGTCAGGCACGGCTTGGCCTGGAGACGCTGCGTGCCGGCCGGCCGTGCGGGGGATACGGACAGGGGCGCTGCAAGGGCACCTGCCTCGGCCGCGAGCCGGCACTGCACTACAACGCCCGCCTGCTGAAGGCGCTGGGCAAGCTGAAGCTGAAAAGCTGGCCGTATCCGGGGGCGATCGACGTGATCGAGGCCGATCCGGTCAGCGGCGACAGCATCGCGCACCGTTTCGACCACTGGCGCCTGCTCGGCAGCTTCCGCCCGGGCGAAGCCGTACCGGTACTGGCCGCGCCTTTCGATGCCGAAATCTACAAGCTGCTGCTGGCGCTGTTCCGCAAGGTGCCGGCGGAGACGCGGATCGTTGCGGTGGAGGAGACGGCTCAGTCGTCGCCGGTCGTGCCTGGTGGCGGGGCTGCTGTCAGTGCGACCGCTTCATCGACCAGACGCGGATAGAGACGGTCCGCTTCGGCCGGGTCGAAGTCATGATGTTTGCGCTTGACCACGCCGAAGTCGGACAGTGTCAGGTGGCGGTCGGCGCTGACGCCAGCCTGTGACAGGCAGCCGCTGACGCAGTGCAGCGGACAGCCATCCAGTGCCAGGATCGTCCGGCCGGAGCGGGCGATGCGCAGCAGGGTGGGAACATTGCCGCCGACGCCGGCGATGCACGACATCTCGGCCAGACCGTCGCGGGTCAGGCGCAGGGCGAAGTGATTGGCCATTTGCGCTGCGCTGGAACAGCCGGAACAGGCGTAAACCAATGGGGGTCGGGGTGGGGGCGTTGTCATGCCTTTCAGCTTAGGCGGCGTTTGCCGCCGGCGGATATCACCCAAACGGACAGGGCGGCATCGTTCATTCGGACGAGGCGCGGCATACTGGTCGCCATGGACAGCATCGAACAGCAACTTGCCGCCGCCGTGCGGCTGCGCGAACGGGTTGACGCCATGCGCTTCCCGCCCCCGGTCACCCAGGTCTACGATCCGCTCGACTATGCGTGGGCGCCGTTTGCCGCCTATGTGCGCCGCTACGGTGGCGGGCGCAAGCGCGTGCTGTTTCTCGGCATGAACCCGGGACCCTGGGGCATGACCCAGACCGGCGTGCCGTTCGGCGAGGTCGGCATGGTACGCGACTGGCTCGGCATCGAGGCCGCGGTGCTGCGCCCGGCCGAGGTGTCGCCACTGCGACCGGTCGACGGCTTTGCCTGCCCGCGTTCGGAGGTCAGTGGCCGGCGGCTGTGGGGCGGATTCGCCAGCCGTTTCGGTCGGGCCGAAAATTTCTTTGCCGATCACTTCGTGGTCAACTATTGCCCGCTGCTGTTCAGCGTCGGGGCGCGAAACCTGACCCCGGACAAGCTGGCCAGCGCCGAGAGGGGGCCGTTATTCCAGGCCTGCGACACACACCTGTGCGCCGTGGTCGACGCGACCGGGCCGGACTGGGTCGTGGGCGTCGGGCGTTTTGCCGCCGGCCGGGCGCGTCAGGCGCTGGCCGGGCGCGCGTTGCGCATCGGCGAGATCCTGCACCCGAGCCCGGCCAGCCCGGCTGCGAACCGGGGCTGGTTCGCAGCGGCCGAGCGGCAGCTGGTCGGGCAGGGAATCTGGACTGGCGACTAAGCGATATGACCGGGGATGCGCGGGGTCTCCACCCGCACATCGCCGCACTGGGCGCGATGGCGCAGCGCGTGGTCGATCAGCACCAGCGCCAGCATGGCCTCGGCAATCGGCGTGGCGCGGATGCCGACGCACGGATCGTGGCGACCGTGGGTTTCCATGTCGACCGGATGGCCGGCCTTGTCGATCGAGCGGCGCGGCTGGGCAATGCTGGAGGTCGGCTTGATGGCGATGCTGACCTCGATGTCCTGGCCGGTCGAGATGCCGCCGAGAATGCCGCCGGCGTAGTTGCTGGCAAAACCGTCCGGTGTCAGCTCGTCACCATGCACGCTGCCGCGCTGGGTAACCGAATCGAAGCCGGCGCCGATCTCCACGCCCTTGACGGCATTGATGCCCATCATGGCATGGGCGATATCGGCGTCGAGGCGGTCAAAGACCGGCTCGCCCCAGCCGACCGGCACGTTCTCCGCCACCACCCGCAGTCGTGCGCCTACCGAATCCAGTGATTTGCGGATGCTGTCCATATAGGTTTCCAGAGCCGGAACCACGCTGTTGTCGGCCGCAAAGAACGGGTTCTGGCCGACTTCGTCCCAGCTGCGGAACGGAATGTGATGTTCGCCGATCTGCGTCATGTGGCCACGGATCACGATGCCGTAGCGTTCATGCAGCCACTTTCTGGCAATGGCACCGGCGGCGACGCGCACGGCGGTTTCACGCGCCGAGCTGCGGCCACCACCACGCGGGTCGCGGATGCCGTACTTGTGCCAGTAGGTGTAGTCGGCGTGACCGGGGCGGAAGGTGTCGGCGATATTGCCGTAATCCTTGCTGCGCTGGTCCTGGTTGCGGATCAGCAGCGCGATCGGGGTGCCGGTGGTGCGGCCCTCGAAGACGCCGGACAGGATTTCCACCGTGTCCGGCTCGCGGCGCTGGGTCACATGGCGGCTGGTGCCGGGCTTGCGGCGGTCCAGCTCGATCTGGATGTCGGCCTCGGTCAGCGCCAGTCCGGGCGGACAGCCGTCGACCACGCAACCGATCGCCGGTCCGTGCGATTCGCCGAACGAGGTAACGGTGAACAAGAGGCCGAAGCTGTTACCCGACATGGTGCGTTCCCGTAAGCGTGCAATATGGAAGGCGTCGAGTTTAGCACGGCTCCCGCTCAGACCGGCCGGCGGCGAAACCAGCCGGTGACGCTGAGCCGCGTGCGCCGGGCCGGCTCCACGGCATGCCAGTAGCGGTCGGACAGGAACACTGCCAGCGTGCCGCCTGCCGGCCGGATATGGATCGGTTCGAGGTCCGGGCCGCCGGCCCAGAAGCGCAGGTGGCCGCCGTCGTCGTCCTGCCAGTCGGGGGGATTGAGGTACAGCACCACGGTCAGCGTGCGCAGGTCGTCGTCGCGGAAGCGGTCGAGGTGGCGTTCGTAGGCACTGCCGGGCGGATAGACCGCCAGGTGGCTTTCGAGATCGAACAGGCCAAGGTACAGCGCGCGATTGATGGCCTCGCGCAACTGGTCCATCTGCTCGCGGTAGTGGTCGAGAACGGGGTGGGGCGGGGCGTCGTCAATCCACAGCACCTGATCGGAGCGGATGCCCTCGCGGATCGCCAGGCCGCTGGCGCGGCCGACGCCGGCGCGGTGGAAATGGCCGTCGGCATGGACGGCAAGGGTGTGGGCGGCCAGGGCCGCAGTGTCGTCGGCAGACAGAAAACCGGGCCAGAGGGCCCAGCCGTTGTCGGCGACGCTGTCGATGCATTGGGTAAGACTCGTCACGCGGGGCGTGGCGAGCGCGAGCGGCTCCATGGGCGTGTCACTCCTCGTACGGCGATTTCAGCGGAAAGGCGGAGTGATAACACGAGACGGGGCGCCGCGTGCGAATTGCTTCAGCGCGCGCCGAGACGCAGCCGGTAACTGACCGATTCGCCGCGCTCGGCGGCGGTACGGTAGACGAACACCCGGATCATGTATTTGCCGTCGGTCGGCAGCTTGCCCCACCAGTCACGGGTCTCGGACACGCTCATGGCCTGGTGCTCCGGCTCCCACAGCAGGAAGTAGGCATTCGGCGAGCCGGACAGCGTGATGCGCACGGGCTGGCCGGCCTTGCCGGTGAATACATAGTCGCGGACCTGGTGGCCGCCGAGTTTGCCGCTGACGCTGGCATGGCCCTTCAGCGGGACGGGATCGGAAGAAAACGCCAGCGATGGCGCGAAAAGCAGGCTGGCGAGCAGAACGGTACGCGCAAGAACGGACATGGAGGACTGTAGTGGTGGAGAGGTCAGCCGACATTACGGTACGGCGGCGCCGTTCCGTCAAGGGCGCCGGGCATGGCTGACAAAAAAGCCGCCCGGCGTGCCAATGTCATCGGCGGCGCCGGGCGGGTCTTGAATGGCCGGCCGTGGCGGCGGATCGCCGCCAGGCCGCTAGCCGTTGAAGGCGGCTTTTTCCAGGCGGGGCGCAGGTGCTGCCGCCCCGTTGTCGTCCATGCTGGCTGCCGCGTAGGTGGCCAGCACCTTGGCGACGTATTGCCGGGTTTCCGCATACGGCGGGACGGCGTTGTAGCGTTTGACGGCCCCTTCGCCGGCGTTGTACGCGGCGATGACCAGGGTCAGGCGGTTGTCGAACATCTTCAGCAGATAGGAGATGTATCGGGCGCCGGCTTCGAGGTTCTGCCTCGGGTCCATCGGCTGCTCCGAGCCGAAGCGGCGTGCCGTGGAACGGGTGACCTGCATCAGGCCGTGCGCGCCGCGATTGGACAGTGCCTTGGGGTTGTAACCGGACTCCACGCTGATGATCGCGTGCAGCAGGTCGGGGTTGAGTTTGTAACGGGCGGCGACTTCCTCGACCATGTCGCGGTAGCGCTCGACCCGCGCCGGGCTCGGCGTGACCGGTCTGGCCGGCTTGATGTTGTACGGGTGGGTAATCCGGTTGACCGGGCGCGTGGCGCTCAGGGTCTGGCCGGGCGGAATGTACTGGTAACGTTCGTCGATTTTTTGGCTGGATACATGGACACGCCCTGTGTCATCGACATAGCCGTACATGGCGGCTTGCGAAGGCAAGGTCACTAGCAGAAAGCTAGCTAATGTCAGGGCTCTCAAAGTATGACAAATTAATCTCTTGAAAATCATGGGGTTGGATTCTAGTGGCGAAAACCGGATCGGTCAACCCGATGAATTTCCTGATGAAATCCATTCAAATGCCATGAAATTTTCATCATGCATTTTGAATTCCGCCGCGGTGATGCCCCGGTAGCCCAGCTGGTCAAGGGTGGTGAAAAGGGCCGGGAAGTCCAGCGTACCGGTGCCGGGCGCGCCCCGGCCGGGGACATCGGCGAACTGGATGTGGTCGATATGCTGAATGTGTTTTTTCACCAGCTTAAGCGGGCAGAAATCTTGTTTCGCCATATGGTAGACATCGAACTGCACCCCGAAATTCGCCTCATTGACTTGCTGTTTCAGCATCAGCATGTCGTCGACGGTGTTGATCAGGTAGCCCGGCATGTCGTACGGATTGATCGCTTCGCAGGTCACGGTCACCCCGAGTGGCGCCAGGGCGCGGCAGACCCGCACCAGGCTGGCGACCAGCGTGTCCAGCGCCTGTTCGCGGCGGATGCCGGCCGCCAGACGGCCGGCCAGCACGTTGACGAAACGCACGCCCAGTCCGGCTATATAAGGTTGTGCCACGGTCAGCGCGGCATCGATTTCCGCCTCGCGTCCCGGCACGCCGGCGATGCCGTCGCCACCGTTCATCAGATCGCCGGCCGGCAGGTTGATCAGCACGACCGCCACCCGGGCGGCATCGCGTGCGGCCAGCAGTTCGTCCAGTGGCACTTCATACGGAAACTGGATCTCCACCGTGTCGAAACCGGCCGCGCGGGCGGCAGCAAAGCGGGCCGTCAGCGGGCGGTCGGTGAACAGCATGGACAGGTTGGCGGCGAAATGCGGCATCAGTGCTGGCTCCGGTACAGGTCGATCACGGTGGACAGGTCGGACTGGGCCTGACCGGCTTCGGCGTGGCGGCGCATCAGCGCCAGCGCCTGGCCGGCCAGTGGCGCCGGGCTGTGACAGGACGCGGCCAGCGCCATGGCATTGCCCAGGTCTTTTTCCAGTGTCGCCACTTTCCACTGCACCGGTTCATGGGTGTGGCTGGCCATGCGCGGGGCAAGGATCTGCAGCGGTTTTGAATCGGCAAAGCCGCCGGCCAGCGCCGGCGCCAGCCGGGCCGGATCGACGCCGGCGCGCTCGGCCAGCGCGACCGCCTCGGCGATCAGCAAACTGTTGGCAGCAACGATCAACTGGTTGCAGACCTTGGTGACCTGGCCGGCGCCGACTTCTCCCATGCGGGTCACGCGTGCCGCCAGCGGGGCGAAGACCGGCGCCAGCCGTTCGATGGCCGCCGCATTGCCGCCAGCCATGATCGCCAGCGTGCCGTGCTCGGCGCCGCCGGTGCCGCCGGAGACCGGCGCATCGATCCAGCTGGCGCCGGTCTGCTGCTGCAGGCGTGCGGCAAAGTCGCGGGTGGCATCCGGGGCAATGCTGGAGAAATCGACCAGCAGGGTGCCGGCGGCGATGCCGGCGGCCACGCCACTGGCGCCGAAAACCACGGCCTTAACGGCCGCCGTGTCCGATACGCACAGCAGAACGGCATCGGCGCCTTGCGCGGCTGCCGCCGGGTCAGCGGCCAGGCGTGCGCCGCGCGCGACCAGCGCGGCTGTTTTGGTCTGATCCCGGTTCCATACGGTCAGGGCAAAACCGGCGTCGAGCAGCCGGGATGCCATGCGCTGGCCCATCAGGCCCAGTCCGATAAAGGCGAGTGTTTTCATGCAGGCTCTCCTGTTGGCAATGCGGAAGGTGGCGGTGACGTCGCTCGCGGCCGGCGGATCAGAACAGCCGCGTGTCGCGCAGCCGGTGGGCGTCGCCCTGGCGGCGCAGGAAGCCGCTGCGGTCGAAGAACTCCAGAATCTGGATCGCCAGCTTGCGGCCGACACCGATGGCGTCGCGGAAGCTGGCCGCGTCGACCTGACCCTGTTCTCCGGCCAGTTCGCTGGCGATGGCGGCCAGCCGCTCGATGGTCTGGCTCGGGTAGTAGCGGTCGGGGACGATGGCGGTGACATGACCGAGCCGGGCGGCTTTCTTCATCAGCAGGCGCACGCCGGCCTCGTCGAGACCGGCATCACCGGCCAGGTCGCGCACCCAGCGCGGTTCCCAGCCGTCGCCAAGCCATGGCTGCAGCCTTGCCCAGTCTGCCGCCTCGCGGGCATCGAAACTGAGCACATGGCCGGGCAAGTGCAGGAAGCCGCGGCTCATCTGCAGCCGGCCGTCGGCCAGCAGGTCGTCGAACAGCGCATCGGCGGCAGCGTCGGTCTCGGTCGGCACCGCCAGCCGGCGCAGCCGGCCGCGTCCGGCGCCCAGCTGGTCCGGCTGGGCGTCATGCAGGGCCTGCAAGCGGCTCAGGACCCGTTCCTGCAGCGCCTGCCAGTGGGCCGGCGAATAGGCGTTGCCGGTGTTGTCGCGGCCGGTGACTTTCAGCCCGGCCAGGGCAGGCAGGGTCGCGAGCTGTCGCGCATCGAGCTGGCGCGCCCAGGCAAAGTCGGTCAGCGACACGGCGCCGGTCTGTGCCCGGCAGCGCAGGGTATCGTTGTCGTCGTGAATGACTTGCACCAGTTCGCGCAGCGCAGCCAGCCGGGCCGGGGTGCGCTTGCCGCGCGACGGCGGGGCCAGTTCGATGACGGTGGCGCCGGCCAGGGTCTGGCGGGCGCTGGCGTCGCGCAGGATCAGCCGGTCGTTGTCGGCCAGATGCAGTGGCGTGTCGAGCGCCAGTTCGGCCAGCGCCGATTCGCCGCGGGGCAGGGCGATGCGGTCCAGCAGCGCAATGCGGCCGGTCACGTGGCTGGCCGCATGATGGACATGCACTGTCTGCCAGTGCGCCAGCGGCGTGGCGAGATCAAGCGATGCATCCAGGCGGAGGGTGACCCGGTCGGTGGCGGCGGGCGGTGCGGCGGCCAGCAGCCAGTCGCCGCGTGAAATATCGGTTTTTTCGACATCACCGGCCAGGTTGACCGCCACGCGCTGGCCGGCATGGGCACTGTCGGTTGCCCGGTTCTGTGCATGCAGGCTGCGTACCCGCAGCGGCCGGTTGCGACCGGTCAGCCAGACGGTGTCGCCGACGGCGACCCGCCCGGAGAAAGCGGTGCCGGTCACTACCAGCCCGCTGCCGGTCAGGGTGAAGGCGCGGTCGATGGCGTGACGGAAACGTCGCGTTTCCCGCGCCGACTGGCTGGCCGGCAGGCCGACCAGATGGTCGCGCAGTGCGTCGATGCCGCTGCCGTCCAGGCTGGCGACGGTGAACAGCGGGCTGTCGGCCAGCCGTGTCGGCGCCAGCAGGGCGCGGACTTCCGCTGCGACTTCGGCGTGGCGGGCGTCGTTGACCAGATCACGCTTGCTCAGCACCACGCTGGCCCGGGTCAGACCGAGCAGATGCAGGATGGCCAGGTGTTCGCGTGTCTGCGGCATTACGCCGTCATCGCAGGCGACGATCAGCAGCGCATAGTCGATGCCGGCGACACCGGCCAGCATATTGGTCAGGAATTTTTCATGACCGGGCACATCGATAAAGCCCAGTGAGCGGCCATCGGCCAGCGGCAGATAGGCGTAGCCGAGGTCGATGGTCATTCCGCGCTTTTTTTCTTCCGGCAGACGGTCGGCATCGGTGCCGGTCAGGGCGCGGACAAGGGCGGTCTTGCCGTGGTCGACATGTCCGGCAGTGGCGATGATCATGGGGCGGGTCCGGTCAGTGGGCGGGCGCGGCGGACAGTGCGGCGAGGTTGGCGCAGAAGCCGGCCTCGTCGTCCAGCAGCCGCAGGTCGAGGCAGAGCTTGCCGGCCGACAGCCGGCCGATCACTGGCGAGGGCAGCTCGCGCAGGCGCTGGGCAAAGGCTTCCAGCGTCTTGCCGCGACCATCGCGCGGTTCGATGCAGATCGCCCAGCTCGGCAACCGGTCCACCGGCAGCGAGCCGCTGCCGATCTGCGACAGGCAGGCCTGATCGTCTACCCGGAATGCCTCGCCCGCAGCCAGGGTCAGGGCCGGCAGCAGGCGGCCGGCCACGGCGCGGATCTCGGTCTGGGCCCGGGTCAGGTAGCGCAGTGTGGGCAGGGTATCCGGCAGCCGGTCGGGCTCCAGATACAGGCGCAACGTGGCTTCCAGTGCTGCCAGCGACAGTTTGTCGCAACGCAGTGCCCGCTTCAGCGGGTGCTTCTGGATGCGTGCAATCCAGTCGCGGCGGCCGATGATCAGGCCGGCCTGCGGACCGCCGAGCAGCTTGTCGCCGGAGAAGGTCACGACGTCGATGCCGGCGGCGATCATCTGCTGCGGCATCGGCTCTGCCGGCAGCCCGTGGCGGGACAGGTCGATCAGGGCGCCGCTGCCGAGGTCGGTCGCCAGCGGCAGGCCGTGTTCGCGTGCCAGCGGCGCCAGTTCGGACTCGCTGACACTGGCGGTAAAACCCTCGATCGCATAATTGCTGGTATGGACCTTCATCAGCAGCGCGGTATCAGCACTGATGGCATCGCGGTAGTCGCGCAGATGGGTGCGGTTGGTGGCGCCGACCTCGACCAGCCGGCAGCCGGCCTGGCGCATCACGTCGGGCATGCGGAACGCCCCGCCGATCTCGACCAGTTCGCCGCGCGACACGATCACTTCGCGGCCGGCCGCCAGCGTGGCCAGCGTGATCAGTACCGCTGCCGCGTTGTTGTTGACCACGCACGCGGCTTCCGCGCCGGTAATCGACGCCAGCAGTTCGCTGATGGCGCTGTCGCGGTGGCCGCGACCGGCGCCGTCCAGGTCGTATTCCAGCGTGACGGCATGGCGCATGGCACGGGTGACTGCCTCGACAGCGGCTTCCGCCTGCACGGCGCGACCGAGATTGGTATGCAGCACGGTGCCGGTCAGGTTGTAGACCGGGCGCAGTGCCAGCCGCTGCCGGTCGGCGCAGTCGGCGGCGATGCGTCGCGCCAGCGCACCGGCGTCGCTGGCCCAGGCGGGCAGCACGGCGTGGTCGCGGATATGCGCGCGCGCCCCGTCCAGCACCTGACGTGCGGCGGCGACCACGGCATCACGGCCATGCCGGGCCAGCGGCAGATTCAGACCGGCGTGGTTCAGCAGGGCATCAATGCCGGGAAGGCGGGCGAACAGGGCGCGGAGGTCAGGCATGCGGTGCAGGCGGGCGGGTCGCTGAGAGCGTTATTGTAGCAGTCGTGCCATCGGGAAGCCCATTCGTCGGCTGTCTATCGCGCAACAGGCATAGTCTTCTATAAAAGGGTTTATATACCCGTGGTTTGAAAATAATTTAATTTAAAAAATAAAACCGCATGGTTTTATATTTCCGTCCCGGTGTTTTATGAATTTTTACTGAAGACATAAAAAATAAAGCGTTGATGGCATTCAGAAGTGCAGACCTGCTGTTGTACATGTGAGTCCTGAATACAGCGTAGTACGAGCCTCTCTCCCCGATAAACTCCCTTGTCGCATTCAGAGTATGGCCATGGTCTGGATGCCTGGAGTGCAGTGTCATGTTTTCCGATTCTTCCTCCATCACCATTTCTCTCCCCTCGCTGCCCACCATCCACGACGCCCTTCCCGGCCCCGGTGACGGCAGCGGGCCCACCCTCTC
>NZ_JHVK01000020.1 GCF_000620105.1 Microvirgula aerodenitrificans DSM 15089
TAGGTCGGGTGTGGAAGCGCAGTAATGCGTTAAGCTAACCGATACTAATTGCCCGTGCGGCTTGATCCTATAAGTCGAGACATTCGGCTGTGTGAGCGAGCGATACGCAAAATCTGACTTGAAGTTGTTGCTTCTTCTGTTTCTGGTTGTTGGGATAAGTCCCGGCGACCAACCTTTTACCCTGGCGGCCATAGCGAGCGGGAACCACCCCTTCCCATCCCGAACAGGACCGTGAAACTGCTTTGCGCCGATGATAGTGTGGCACTTGCCCATGCGAAAGTAGGTCACCGCCAGGTCCTATACTGAAGCCCTCGTACCCTGTACGAGGGCTTCTTTCATTGGTGCGACTGAATGCGCAAAGCCGCCCCCCGTGCCATGCCCGGGGGGCTTTTTTACGGCCATTCTCCGCCCGTCGGCAGGCTGCTGTGCCGGCCTCCGGCATCGCCTATAGCACCAGAAACGGAGTGAAAAGGGGACGCAGATGCTGGCAGGAAGGGCGGGGCTGGCTTCAGCGGCCATGACGGCCGGTGCGCGACTGCGCATTGGCATGCATGGCGAACTGGTCGACTGGGTTGGGCAGAGAGCGCCGCTGTATCACCTCGGCAATGGTGCACGCAGCTATGATCCCACTGCGCAGCGTTTCCTGCGCATGGACCCGTTCAGCCCGTTCTCGGCAGGTGGCAGGAATCCGTACGCTTTCTGCGAGGCCGATCCGGTCAATCGCACCGATCCGTCCGGCTATGCTGCCATGAGCATTCAGGCAGGCATCGGGCTGGCATTCGGCATACTGGGTATCTTCCTGACTGCACTGACTTTCGGGGCGGTGGCCTTGCCGCTGACCAGCCTGGTGTCCTGGCTGCTCATGACGCCGGCAGTGCTCGGGGTTGGCGCCAACGTGACCGGGATCCTGTCCTCCGTGCTGGAGGAGACGCACCCCGAGGCCTCGCGCGCGCTGGGCTGGGCTTCACTGGGCCTGGGCATTGCGGCAACGGTATTCGGGGCGCTGCTGCCTTCGGCCGGCCTCTATGCCAAAGCCTCGGGCCGCTTGCTGGTTGGTTCGGCCCGGAAGCCCGATTTTCTTTCTCTCGAGAATGGCAATCTGTTCCTGTTCCAGTCGCGCTTCCGGGATGGTTCGCTGATTGCCACGCATGGCAGCCGGGATGCCGCGCTGTACGGTCCTGCCGGTTCCAGACTGTCGGCGCTGGACTGGAGCATTATCGTGGGTCGCTACCTCAAGGCTTATCGTGACAGCGACCGCAGCGGCCCGCTGTATCTGCTGTCCTGCTACGCAACCCGGAACGGAAGGAATTCCAATGCGGCCATTATTTCCAGCATGCTGCGCCGGGATGTGATTGCTTTCGATGCTCCTGTTTCCAGGATGATGTACACCCGCAGCCATCGCCACTATCTGCTTTTCGATTCCCGCCTCGGCCAGCCGGTCCGGTTCGTCAACCGTGTCCGGCATGTCGTATAGCGGCGAGTGCCGCCTGTCCTGTGACATTCTTGCCACGCTGCTTGTCACCCGATTTGGGGCAGGCAGCACTGCCGGCGTACGGTGTGGGCTCCGACAGTCAACGGGAGTGCATCGTGATCAGGCAATGGGTGTGGGTATGGCTGGCCCTGGCGTGGAGTGTGCCGGTCCTTGCCGCGGTGGATGTCAACAGTGCCAGCGCACAGCAACTGGAGGCGGTCAAAGGCATCGGCCCGGCCAAGGCACGGGCCATCGTCGATTACCGGAGCCGCAACGGCCCGTTCAAATCGCTGGACGATCTGAGCAGGGTTGACGGGATCGGGCCGAAATCACTGGAGAAGATGAAGCCCGAGCTGCAGCTCGGGACGAAACCGCCACCGAAACCGGCGGTGAAGAAATAAGCCGGAAGGCGGCCACATGACCGCCTTCTGGTGCGATGGTGAATCAGAGCATCTTGACGAAAGCCTTGGAACGACGCTGGTAGTTGTACAGTTCCTGTTTGCGCAGTGGCAGTTCGGACAGTTCCGCCTCGACAAAGCCGCGTTCGACAAACCAGTGTGCAGTCTGGGTCGTCAGCACGAACAGGCGTTCCAGGCCAAGCTGGCGCGCACGCTGCTCGGTATGCCGCAGCAGTGCATCGCCATGACCGCGGCTCTGCCACTGCTGGGACACGGCCAGACAGGCCAGTTCACCCATCTGGCTTTCCGGGAACGGGTACAGCGCCACGCAGCCGGTGATCTTGTTGTCGTGTTCGATGACCGAGTAATAGCCAATCTCCATCTCGATCAGCTCTCGTCCCCGCTTGACCAGCAGACCGTCGCGCTCCAGCGGTTCGATCAGGCCGAGGATGCTGCCGACGTCGTCGATATCGGCCCGGCGCATGACCAGCAGGGCTTCGGGCGCGATCATGGTGCCGCTGCCATCATGGGTGAACAGCTCCTGCAGCAGCGCGCCGTCGCTCTGGGCGACCAGATGCGCCCGCTTGATACCGTGCCGGCTGGCGAGCACGGCGGCGTTCATCGAGCGGCGGACCTCGTCGCTGAGGTGGCTGGCTTCAGTCTGCAGCCAGGTTTCCGCCTCGCGAACGATAAACTCCTTCATGCGCTGGCCATCCGCGTCGACGACACCGGACGGGCTGTCGACCAGGAACATCAGCTTGTCCGCCTTCAGCGAGATGGCGGCCTGGGTCGCGACGTCTTCCATGCGCAGATTGAAGATCTCGCCAGTCGGCGAGTAGCCGAGCGGTGACAGCAGCACCAGGTCACCGGCATCGAGCCGGGCCTTGATGGCAGCGGTTTCCAGCTTGCGGATCTGGCCGCTGTACTGCATGTCGATCCCGTCGATGACACCGAGCGGACGGGCAATGATGAAGTTGCCGCAGGCGACGCGCAGATTGGCACCGGCCATTGGCGAATCGGGCATGGCGACCGACAGCTGGGCCTCGATTTCGGCACGGGTATAGCCGATGGCCTGCTTGACCACTTCCAGACTGGCCAGGTCGGTCAGCCGGTAGTCCTGATGGAAACGGCGGGCAATGCCACGGAACTTGAGCTGGGCCTCGACCTGCGGGCGGGCGCCATGGACCAGGATAACGCGGACGCCAAGGCTGACCAGCAGGTTGATATCGTGCGACAGCGAGGCGAATCGTCGCTGGTCGACCACCTCTCCACCGAAACCGATAACAAAGGTCTTGCCGCGAAAGGTATGGATATACGGGGCGGCTTCACGCAGGCACTGGACAAATTCGTGGCTAGTCATGACGGGAGTATGTTGGAGGTGGGACGGAAAGAATGACGATGTCAGTGGATTGTGCGCTGCATCGTGACAGGCGTACAGACGTATTGCCTGCGAGCATGAACAGCTTACAGCTCGCGGCGCAGTTCTTCCGGTGTGGCGTCGTGATCGCCATGCATGTGCTGTTCATACACGTGCATATAGGCTTCACGCGATTTCAGGGCTGTGGCCGGGACGCCGAGATTGTGCAGCTGGACTGATTCGCTGTAGTCGATCAGCGCATCGCGCATCCTTGCGTAGTGGCTGTCCTCGAGCGGGAAGCCGCACTGCAGCAGCAATGCCCTGAGCTGCTGGTACTGATGCTGGTCGACGTCATAGCGCACCGTGACCCGCTGCTGGTCCGGAAACGCCTGTGCCGACACGCCGGGCAGGCGACCGAGCAGCGCCGCGGCCGCATCCGGCTCTGCGAGCACGACAATGTCGCGGCACTTGCTCAGTTCCCGGTCCGGCATGGGCTGTTCTCCGGAAGAAGCGCCGCCGGCAACTGCCGGCGGCATGGACATCAGTTCTTCTTGTCCAGTATTTGCTGGACCTTGAGGATGTTCAAGGCCTGGGCCAGCTGGTTGTCGGTCTTCGGATCCGGGTCACGCGGGTCGACGCGCGACGGTTCGGTCGTTTCCGGCGCCGCCGGTACTTCCGGTTGCGGAGTGGCCTTGCCCTTGCTGTCCCCGTTCGGATTGGACAGGTGATGGTTCAGATCGGCTTCGCGCACGCGGATGATCGGCAGCGCCACCTGCTTCTTGTCGCTGTCCGGCTGGATGGCTTCGACCGTGACGTCCGGGGTAATGCCCTTGGCCTGGATCGAGGTGCCCTTCGGCGTGAAATACCGCGCCGTGGTCAGCTTGATGCCGCCGGCACTGCCCAGCGGCAGGATCGACTGCACCGAGCCCTTGCCGAAGGTCTGCGTACCGACCACTACCGCGCGCTTGTAGTCCTGCAGCGCACCGGTGACGATTTCGGACGCGCTCGCAGTGCCGGCATTGACCAGCACGACCATCGGCACGTTCTTGGCTTCGGCCGGCAGCCCCTTCAGCGGGTCATCCTTGCTGCGCGGGTCGCGCGGATAGTTGGCCGGGTCGGTCGTCAGCTGCATCTTCGCGTCCGGGGTGCGCCCTTCGGTGTAGACCACCAGCTTGTTCTGCGGCAGGAAGGCCGCCGACACGCCGACTGCGGCGTTCAGCAAACCACCCGGATCGTCACGCAGGTCGAGCAGCAGGCCCTTCAGCGGGCGCTTGTTGTCCTTGTACAGCGTGGCGAGTGCCTGGGCCAGGTTCTCGACCGTGTGCTCCTGGAACTGGGTGATGCGGACATAGCCGATATCCGGTTCCAGCAGCTTGAACTTGACGCTCTTGGTCTTGATGATCGCGCGGGTCAGTTGCACGTTGAACGACTTGGCCTCGCTCTTGCGGGCGATGGTCAGCGTGACCCTGGTGCCCGGCTTGCCGCGCATGCGCTTGACCGCATCGGTGCTGGACAGGCCACGCACCGGCGTATCGTCGATCTTGATGATCAGGTCGCCGCTCTTCAGCCCGGCCTTGGCGGCGGGGGTATCCTCGATCGGCGACACGATCTTCACCAGACCGTCTTCCATGCCGATTTCGATGCCCAGACCGCCGAACTCGCCCTGCGTACCCTCACGAAGTTCCTTGAATGCTTCCGGATCCAGATAGCTGGAGTGCGGATCGAGGCCCGATACCATGCCGTTGATGGCCTCGGTAATCAGCTTCTTGTCGTCGACCGGCTCGACATAATCGGACTTGATGCGTCCGTAGACTTCGGCAAACGTCCTCAGCTCGTTGAGCGGCAGGGGGGCCAGCGTGTCCTTGTCGGCCGCGGCCGTGATCGACAGCGTCAGCACGGCACCGGCAATGGCGCCGGCGCTGACGAGTGCGAATTTTTGCCGCCGGTTTTGCATGTAATTCTCCTGATGACTATGCGGGTGCGGGCGATCAGCGTGCCCAGCTTGTCGGGTTGAGTGGCTGGCCCTGGTGGCGGATCTCGAAATAAATGCCGCTATCGCCCAAATTGCCTGTACTGCCGGTAGTGGCAACAGTATCACCTGCGCGTATCTGTGTGCCGACTGCTTTGGTCAAACTGTCGCCGCCACCGTAGATGCTCATGTAACTGCCGCCATGGTCAATGATTAGCATGTTGCCGAAACCGCGCAAGCTGTCTGCATAGACAACGCGGCCATCGGCAACGGCATGGACGGCCTGGCCAGGGGCGGCCTTGATGAACAGGCCGCGCCAGGTGGTGCCCTCACTGCGGCGCTCGCCGAAATGACCGGCAATGCTGCCGGCGACCGGCAGCCGCATGCGGCCTTTCAGCGATACGAAGCTGCGGCCGGCGGCCGAGCTGTCGGCGGCTTCGTCGACGCGCTCCTCGGGAATCTGCCGCACGGCCACCGGTGCCGGCGCCGGTTTGCCGGCCTTGCGGGCTTCCTGCGCCCGGCGCTGGTCTTCACGCTGAGCCTCGCGTTTGGCTTCGAGCTGCGCCTTGCGGCGCGCCTCGGCGCGCTGACGCGCGGCTTCGCGCTTGCGCTCGGCGATCTGCTGCTGGATCTGGGCAATCAGGCTGGTCAGGCGTTTCTGGTCTTCCTGCAGCTTGGTCATCTGCGTCTGCTTGCTGGCAATTTCGCGCGACAGCTGCGACACCAGCGTGGCATGCGCATCCTGCTGCTTCAGCAGGTCCTGCTTCTTGCGCTGCCGCTCCGAACTCAGCGAACTGAGCTTGTTCTTTTCCTGCTGCAACTGGGCGGACAGCTGTTCCAGCTCGCCGACCTGCTGCTTCAACTGGGTGAACTGCTTTTGCTGGGCGCGCGACAGATAACCGTAGTACTGCAGGTCGCGGGCTGCCTGGTTCGGGTCCTGCTGCTTGAGCAGCACGGCGAGGGCGTCGGCGGACTGCCGGTGCTCGTACTGTGCTTTCAGGATGTGACCGACGCGCGTGCGCGTACCGTCGATCTGCTTCTGCGTCTCGGCAATCTGGTTTTCGACCCGCTGGATTTCCCGCTCGCTGCTGGACTGCTTGAGATTCAGGTCCTGCAGCAGCTGGTTGGCGGCGGCGATGGCGCTGGCGGACTGCTTCAGCGCGTCACTGGCTTCGGCGCGGTCGGATTCCTTTTCCTTGATGTCTTTCTTCAGCGTACTGATCTGACTGCGGATTTCTTTCAGATCCTGCTGGACCGGTGCCGTGGTCAACGGCGCATTGCCGGCCGGGGCCGCAATGGCGGCGCCGGACAGCAACAGGGCGAGTAGCGAGAGTCTATGTGTCACTGGTACTGGATCAGGGAATGGCCAGTCATCTCGGCCGGAACCGGAACGCCCATCATGGCCAACAGGGTGGGGGCGACATCCTTCAGCGCCCCCCCTGTGGCGATGGTCGCCGAGCGGGGGCTTACGTAGCAGAACGGTACCACGTTGGTCGTATGCTGGGTGTGGGGCTGATGGTGAATCTTGTCGTCCATCTGCTCGCAGTTGCCGTGGTCGGCGGTGATCAGCACCTCGCCGCCGGCGGCCAGCATGGCATCGACGCAGCGGCCGACGCAGTCGTCCAGGGCTTCGACCGCCCTGACTGCCGCGTCGAAGTTGCCGGTATGGCCGACCATGTCGCCGTTGGCGAAGTTGCAGATGATGGCCTGGTACTTGCCGCTGGCGATGGCGGCCAGGATGTTGGCGGTGACTTCGGGAGCGCTCATTTCCGGCTGCAGATCGTAGGTTTCGACCTTCGGTGACGGTACCAGGATGCGGTCTTCGCCCGGATAGACCTTCTCCTCGCCGCCATTGAAGAAGTACGTCACGTGCGGATATTTCTCGGTTTCGGCGATGCGGAGCTGATTCAGCCCCAGCGCGGCGACATATTCGCCGAAGCCGTTATGAATCTGTTGTGGCTGGTAGGCGATGACATGGTGCGCATAGTCGGCGCCGTAGCGGGTCAGCGTGCCGAAGAAACCCAGTCGCGGCTGGCGGACCGGGAAACCGTCGAAGGCCGGGTCGGTCAGCGCGCTGGTCAGTTCGCGCGCCCGGTCGGCGCGGAAATTCATGAACAGGACCGCGTCGCCGTCTTCGATGCGGCCGGGGGCACCGATTACGGTCGGTTTGACGAATTCGTCGTTCTCGTCGCGTGCATAGGCGGCGGCAAGCGCGGCCACACCGGTCTCGGCCTGGTACGGTGCCTCGCCGTCAACCACCAGCCGGCAGGCCTGGGCCACGCGGTCCCAGCGCTTGTCGCGGTCCATGGCGAAGAAACGGCCGCAGACCGAGGCCAGACGGGCATTCGGGCATTCGGCCAGCACGGCGTCGAGTCGGCGCAGATAGGTATCGGCGCTGCGCGGTGGCGTATCGCGGCCATCGAGAAAGGCGTGCAGGCGGATGTCGGCGACCCCGGCCGCCTGTGCGGCACGGATCAGCGCGTGGATATGGTTTTCATGGCTGTGGACGCCGCCGTCGGACAGCAGGCCGAACAGGTGCAGCGCATGACCGCGGGCGGCGGCGAAAGCCTGCAGGAAGGCCGGGTTGCGGTCGAACAGGTTTTCCTCGATGTCGAGGTCGATACGGCTGATGTCCTGGGTAACGACGCGGCCTGCGCCTATGTTTAGGTGACCGACCTCGGAATTGCCGAATTGTCCGGTTGGCAGACCCACGGCGCGCTCGGACGCGTCTATGGTGCCGCAGGCATGCGTGGCCATCAGCCGGTCGAGGTTGGGCTTGCGGGCGTGCAGGATGGCGTTGTCGTCGCCTTCTGCGCGGTGGCCGAAGCCGTCAAGGATCAGAAGAAGGACCGGAGTGACGTTTTTCATAATGGCAATTTGTGAATTTTAATCAATGTGTATATTAGAACTTCTTGATGATTGGGACGTTTCAAGTTAGTATTTTAACGATTGAAATTGCTTGGGCGCCATGTCCGCCTGATGTTCGGGAGCACTTACCTTGCTTTTCTCTGATGATCACATCGAACAGACATCCCGCGCCATGAAGGCGATGTCACATCCTCTGCGTTTGAAGATCATCTCGGTGCTGGGCGACCGGGAGGTCAGCGTACAGGATATTGTCGACAAGGTCGGTACCTCCCAGTCGAATATTTCCCAGCATCTGGCCATCATGCGGGACAAGGGAGTATTGCGTACGCGCAAGGACGCCAACCGCGTTTATTACCGGGTTGGCGATCTGCGTACACTGGAAGTGTTGAAGATGATGCGCGAAGTCTTCTGTGGCTTCAGCGAGTAGCCGGCAGGCCCGCTCGCCGTCGTTGCAATCGGTCAAGTACATGTAAAAGGGCACCCGGATGGGTGCCCTTTTTTGCGCCTGCCCGGGGTTGCTCCCGGGCGTGCCGTGCATCAGATCGGCAGGCTCGTCAGGCGACGGCGCGAACCGTAGGCCAGGTTGACGATACCGCGCGAGACCAGCACCGCGGTGAACATCGAGGTCATGATGCCGAGGCAGTGCACGACGGCAAAGCCGCGCACCGGGCCGGAGCCGAAGATCAGCAGGGCGACACCGGCGATCAGCGTGGTGATGTTCGAGTCGAGGATGGTATGCCACGCATGCTCGTAGCCGGCCTTGATCGCCGCCTGCGGCGTCACTCCATTGCGCAGCTCCTCCCGTATCCGCTCGTTGATCAGCACGTTCGCGTCAATGGCCATACCCAGCGCCAGCGCGATGGCGGCAATGCCCGGCAGCGTCAGCGTAGCCTGCAGCATCGACAGCAGGGCGATCAGCATCAGCACGTTGGCGGCCAGCGACAGCGCCGAAATCACGCCGAACACGCGGTAGTAGAGAATCATGAAGATCGCCATGGCGGCGAAGCCGTACAGCGTGGAGTCGAAGCCCTTCCTGATGTTCTCGGCACCCAGCGACGGGCCGACCGTGCGTTCCTCGATGATGTTCATCGGTGCGGCCAGCGAACCGGCGCGCAGCAGCAGCGCGACGTCATTGGCCTCGGCCGGGTTCATCGAGCCGGAAATCTGCACGCGACCGCCGCCGATTTCACCGCGGATGACCGGTGCGGTCACCACTTCGCCCTTGCCCTTTTCGACCAGGATCATCGCCATGCGGCGGTTGATGTTCTCGGCCGTGACCTGGCGGAAGATGCTGGCGCCGGTGCTGTCGAGGTTGATCAGCACGGCGGCACCGCCGTTTTCGTCGAAGCCCGGCTGCGCGTCATTGATGTTGTCGCCGGTCAGCTCGACATCCTTGCGCACCAGGATCGGCCGCGGCTCGCCGCCGGAACCGACTTCATTCATCAGGTCGTAGCCGGCCGGCGTCATGCCGTTGACGGCGTCTGCCAGCTTCTGGCTGTCGTCCTCGACCAGGCGCACTTCCAGCGTCGCGGTGCGACCGAGAATGTCCTTGGCCTTGGCCGTGTCCTGCACCCCCGGCAGCTGCACCACGATCCGGTTCGGGCCGGACTGCTGGATGATCGGTTCGGCCACGCCGAGCTCGTTCACCCGGTTGTGCAGGGTGGTGATGTTCTGCTTGACGGCGTCGGTCTGCACTTTCTGCAGTTCGGCCTGCGACAGCGAGGCGGTGATCGTGTTGCTGGCGTCGTCGGTCTTCAGTGTCAGGTTCGGGATCTGGCGGGCGATGACGTCGGAGATGAGGTTCAGCGTCTCGCCATCGCGCGCGCTGATCGACAGCGAGTCACCATTGCGGCGGATCTGGCCGTAACGGATCTTCTGCGCCTTCAGCTCGCGGCGGATATCGCCGGAGTAGCGTTCGAGCGTCTTGTCGACGGCAGCCTTCATGTCCACTTCGAGCAGGAAGTGAACGCCGCCGCGCAGGTCGAGACCGAGGAACATCGGGTGGGCCTTGATATTGGCCAGCCAGTCCGGCGACGACGACAGCAGGTTCAGCGCGACGATGTAGTTGTCGCCGAGTTGCGACTGGATGGCATCGCGCGCCTTCAGTTGTTCGTCCGGCGTCTGGAAGCGGACCTTCAGGCTGCCGTTGTCCAGATAGGCGCCGACGGGCGAAAGGTGCTTGTCCTTCAGCAGGGTCTCGACGCGATCCATCAGCGTGGCGTCGACCGGATAAGCGCTGCGAGTGCTGGAGACCTGCACCGCCGGGCTTTCACCGTAGAAATTCGGCAGCGTGTAGATCGCACTCACGACCAGCGCCACCGCAATGATCAGGTACTTCCAGAGGGGGTAGCGGTTCATGGTGACTTGGGGGCAGATGAAAACGATTCGCGCCGCGTGGGATCACGCGGCGCGGCATGGCAGGCGGGAATTTATCCCTTGTAGCTGCCTTTTTCCAGTTTGTTGCCGATTGCGGCACGCTGGAACTGGATTTCTATACCCTTGGCAACCTCGACCGTCACATCGTTGCCGTCGAGCTTGGTGATGCGGCCGATCATGCCGGCCTGGGTCAGCACTTCGTCGCCCTTTTGCAGCGCTTCGAGCATGGCCTTCTGTTCCTTCATCTTCTTCTGCTGCGGGCGAACCAGCAGGAACCAGAACAGGATGAAGATGACAATCATCGGCAGGAACGACATCAGTTGTTCGTTCATCTTGGTGAATCTCCGGATGGGAATGAAATGAAACGGCACATTGTAACGGAAAGGCGCTTGGCTGCACCTTATGCCGGTTTGTGGCGCGGGAATCAGGCCCCGCGGGCGCGCCGTTCGTGGAAGCCGGCCTCATAATCGGCGAAGCGGTCGTCTTCGATCGCCTGGCGCATTTCAGCCATCAACTGCTGGTAATAATGCAGGTTGTGGATGGTATTGAGCTGGGCACCGAGAATCTCGCCGGCACGATGCAGGTGATGCAGGTAGGCGCGGCTGAAATGGCGGCAGGCATAGCAGTCGCACTGCTCGTCCAGCGGGCGCTTGTCGTCGCGATGACGGGCATTCTTGATCTTGATGTCGCCCCACTGGGTGAACAGCCAGCCATTGCGCGCATTGCGGGTCGGCATCACGCAGTCGAACATGTCGATGCCGTTGGCGACGCCATGGACCAGATCTTCCGGCGTACCGACACCCATAAGGTAGTGCGGTTTGTCTGCCGGCAGCATCGGCTGCAGCTCGCGCATCATCCGGTACATCTCCGGTTTCGGCTCGCCGACCGACAGCCCGCCGATGGCGATGCCGTCGAAGCCGATCTTCATCAGCCCTTCCAGTGATTCCTGGCGCAGGTCGGTATACAGGTTGCCCTGGACGATGCCGAACAGCGCATTCGGATTCTTCAGGTCATTGAATGCGTTGCGGCTGCGCTCGGCCCAGCGCAGGCTCATGCGCATCGACTCGCCGGCGGTGCGGTGGTCGACCTGGCCTGGCGTGCACTCGTCCAGCTGCATGACGATGTCGGAGTTCAGTACCGTCTGGATCTGCATCGACACCTCCGGCGACAGGAACAGCTTGTCGCCATTGATCGGGCTCTGGAAGGTCACGCCTTCCTCGGTGATCTTGCGCAACTGGCCGAGGCTGAATACCTGGAAGCCGCCCGAGTCGGTCAGGATCGGTTTCTGCCAGCCGATGAAGTCGTGCAGGCCGCCGAACTTGCCGACGATATCCAGGCCGGGACGCAACCACAGGTGAAAGGTGTTGCCGAGGATGATCTGCGCGCCGATGTCGTGCAGATTGTCCGGCGTCATTGCCTTGACCGATCCATAAGTGCCTACCGGCATGAAAACCGGGGTCTGGACCACACCGTGATTGAGCGTCAGCTCGCCGCGGCGCGCGGCGCCGCTTTGTTTTAGCAATTTGAATTCGAGCATGAAATCGCGGGAAAGAGTGTAAAATCAGGGCGCTAGTATAACGCACTTGGATGCTGGCGAAGATTTCTCCGAAAAGGGGCTTGCGTCAGGAAAAGAGTGTCGGTATAGTTCGGTTCCTCGGCAGGCACGTAGCTCAGCTGGTTAGAGCATCGTCTTGATAAGGCGGGGGTCGTTGGTTCGAGTCCAATCGTGCCTACCAACACATTCCTAATCGGAGTAATCCAGATGAACGCCCGAACTGAAAACACCGGACAGCCATTACTGTTTGGTCGGGCCATCTAGAGAACTTCTGATACTAAAAAGTGCGGCTCAGACCGCACTTTTTTTTTGCTTTTTTTCCCGGCGGCGGGAATCGCGTGCCGGTTTTTGTGGCTTCAAGCCAGGGGATCACACATGCCTGCCATTCGCCTGCCGGACGGTTCCGTCCGCCAATTCGAACATCCCGTTTCCGTCCATGATGTCGCCGCGTCGATCGGCGCCGGCCTTGCGCGCGCCGCGCTGGCGGGGCGGGTCGACGGCAAGCTGGTCGATACCCGCTTTGTCATCGACCACGACGCCGACCTGGCGATCGTGACCGACAAGGACGCCGACGGTGTCGACATCCTTCGCCACTCGACGGCCCACCTGCTGGCCTATGCGGTCAAGACGCTGTTCCCTGATGCGCAGGTCACCATCGGACCGGCGATCGAAAACGGCTTCTACTACGACTTCAGCTACAAGCGTCCGTTTACGCCGGAAGACCTGATCGCCATCGAGAAGAAGATGGCCGAGCTGGCGAAGAAGGACATTCCGGTCGAGCGCATGGAAATGTCGCGTGACGATGCCGTGGCCTACTTCAAGTCGATCGGCGAGAACTACAAGGCGGAAATCATCGAGTCGATTCCGCAGGGCGAAGTGCTGTCGCTGTATCGCGAGGGTGATTTCACCGACCTCTGTCGTGGCCCGCACGTCCCGTCGACCGGCAAGCTCAAGGTGTTCAAGCTGATGAAGCTGGCCGGCGCCTACTGGCGTGGCGACAGCCGCAACGAGATGCTGCAGCGCATCTACGGCACCGCCTGGGCGAAGAAGGAAGACCTCGAGCAGTACCTGCACATGCTGGAAGAGGCGGAAAAGCGCGACCACCGCAAGCTGGGCCGCCAGCTCGACCTGTTCCATATCCAGGAAGAAGCGCCGGGCATGGTGTTCTGGCACCCGAAGGGCTGGACGCTGTGGCAGCAGGTCGAACAGTACATGCGCCGCACCATCCTCGAGAACGGCTACCAGGAAGTGCGCACGCCGCAGATCGTCGACCGCTCGCTATGGGAAAAATCCGGCCACTGGGACATGTACTCGGAGCTGATGTTTACCACCGAGTCGGAAAAGCGCGACTACGCGGTCAAGCCGATGAACTGCCCGTGCCACATCCAGATCTTCAACATGGGGATCAAGAGCTACCGCGAGCTGCCGTACCGCATGGCCGAATTCGGCTCCTGCCACCGCAACGAGCCGTCCGGCTCGCTGCACGGCATCATGCGCGTGCGCAACTTCGTCCAGGACGATGCGCACATTTTCTGCACCGACGCCCAGATGCAGGATGAGGCGATCCGCTTTATCGACCTGCTGCAGAGCGTGTACAAGGACTTCGGTTTCGAAGAGATCCTGATCAAGCTGTCCACGCGCCCGGAAAAGCGCGTCGGCGCCGATGCGCTGTGGGACCAGGCCGAAGCCGCGCTGGCCACCGCGCTGGACGTCAAGGGTCTGGCCTACGAGTTGCAGCCGGGCGAAGGGGCCTTCTACGGTCCGAAGATCGAATTCTCGCTGAAGGACAGCCTGGGCCGCGTCTGGCAGTGCGGGACGCTGCAGCTGGACTTCAACCTGCCGGAACGGCTGGGCGCCGAGTACGTGGACGAGGACAACACCCGCAAACACCCGGTCATGCTGCACCGGGCGATCCTCGGCTCGCTCGAACGCTTCATCGGCATCCTGATCGAGCATCACGCCGGCGCGATGCCGCTGTGGCTGGCTCCGACCCAGCTGGTGGTGATGAATATCACCGAAGCACAGGCCGAATATGCAACGGAAATTGCCGAATCGCTGAGGAAACAGGGCTTCCGCGTCGATCTTGACTTGAGAAACGAGAAGATCAGCTATAAAATCCGCGAACACAGCCTGCAAAAGTTGCCGTATCAGATCATCGTCGGTGACAAGGAAAAGGCAGGCGCTCTGGTAGCCGTGCGTGCGCGGACTGGCGAAGACCTCGGCCAGCTCCCGCTCTTCCAGTTCATCGAACGACTCAAGTCGGAACTGCTGCACTGATTTTGACGCGCGGCGGGTCATGTATTTTTTGGAGTGACGGCAATAGCTCAGGAACGCGAACCGCGGATCAACGGCGAAATTACGGCCCGTGAGATCCGCCTGCAAGGGCCCGAAGGGGAACAGCTTGGCATTCTCAGCCTCCGCGAAGCATTCGCGAAGGCAGAAGAACTTGAACTCGACCTGGTCGAGATCGCGCCCACCGCGCAACCGCCGGTGTGCAAGATCATGGACTACGGCAAGTTCAAGTATCAGGAAGCCAAGCGCAAACACGAGCAGAAGCAGAAGCAGAAACAGATCCAGGTCAAGGAAATCAAGTTCAGGCCGGGCACGGATGACGGTGACTACAACGTCAAACTGCGCAACCTGATCCGCTTCCTGACCGAAGGTGACAAGGCCAAGATCACGCTGCGCTTCCGCGGCCGTGAAATGGCTCACCAGGATATTGGCCTGGCGCTGCTCAAACGCGTCGAGGCGGATCTGGCCGAAGTGGGGATTGTCGAACAGTTCCCGCGGCTGGAAGGCCGTCAGATGGTCATGATGATCGGTCCGAAGAAGAAGTAGGACCGGCGTCAGCAGGTTTCCGAGTGCGGCGGGCATGCCCGCCGCATCTCGTTGAAAGGCGGCGCAAGCCGTACAAAAGCGTGACACAACGGTGTACAAGTGCCGCAAGGCCACCCTGTGTCGAATCTAAAAAACTCGCAGGAGTCACTTCCATGCCGAAGATGAAAACCAAGTCGAGCGCGAAAAAGCGTCTCAAGGTCCTGGGCAACGGTGGTGTGAAACGCTCGATGGCTTTCAAGCGTCACATCCTTACCAAGAAGACCACCAAGAACAAGCGCCAGTTGCGCGGTACCGTCATGGTCCACGAAACGAATATGGCCTCTGTTCGCGCCATGCTGCCCTACGCCTAAGGAGTTAAGAGATGCCTCGTGTCAAACGCGGTGTAACCGCTCGCGCCCGTCATAAAAAAGTTCTCGCGCTAGCCAAGGGCTATCGCGGCCGCCGCAAGAACGTATACCGCGTTGCCAAGCAGGCGGTGATGAAGGCCGGTCAATACGCTTACCGTGACCGTCGTCAACGCAAACGCCAGTTCCGCGCCCTGTGGATCGCCCGTATCAACGCCGCTGCGCGTGAATGCGGTCTGAGCTACAGCAAGTTCATGAACGGCCTGAAGCGGGCCGCCATCGAGATCGACCGCAAGGTGCTGGCCGACCTCGCCGTGTTCGACAAGGCTGTGTTTGCACAGCTGGTCGAAAAGGCGAAGGCAAGCCTCGTAGCCTAAGCGTCGGGACATTAAGAAGGAGGCATCTTGCCTCCTTTTTTTTATCCTGACCCGGTACGGGAACGACATTGAACAGGCGGGCGGCTGGCGAAAGCGTCGCAATCGGGGCTTTCGCCAACCGTTCGTATACGGAAATAGCCATGAATACCATTCAGACTCTGCTGGCCGAGGGCCTGGTCGCGCTGGCCGCGGTGCAGGACCTCAACGAGCTCGAGCTGGTCAAGGCCCGCTATCTCGGCAAGAGCGGCGAAATCACCGCGTTGCTGAAGCAACTGGGCCAGATGTCGCCGGAAGAAAAGAAAACCGCGGGTGCGGCCATCAATGCCGGCAAGCAGCAGTTCGAGGCCGCGCACAACCAGCGCCGCGACGAACTGAACGCGGCCCGGCTCGCACAGCAGCTGGCCGCCGAAGCACTCGACGTGACGCTGCCGGGGCGCGGCGCCGGCCTGGGCGGCCTGCACCCGGTCACGCTGACGCTGGAACGCATCGCGACCCTGTTCCGCTCGATGGGCTTCGAGATTGCCGACGGCCCGGAGATCGAAACCGACTTCTACAACTTCCAGGCGCTGAACATTCCGGAAAACCATCCGGCGCGGGCCATGGCGGATACCTTCTACGTCGAGGGCGGTGACGTGCTGCGCACGCATACCTCGCCGATCCAGGCCCGCTTCATGCTGAACAACGCGCCGCCGATCAAGATCATCGCGCCGGGCCGGGTCTATCGCGTCGACTCCGATGCCACCCACTCGCCGATGTTCCACCAGATGGAAGGTCTGTGGGTCGACGAGGGCGTCAGCTTTGCCGACCTGAAGGCGACCATGACCGACTTCCTGCGCCGCTTCTTCGAGAGCGACGACTTGCAGGTGCGCTTCCGTCCAAGCTTTTTCCCGTTCACCGAACCGTCGGCCGAGATCGACGTGCTGGGCAAGAATGGCTGGCTGGAGGTGGGCGGCTGCGGGATGGTGCATCCGAACGTGCTGAAAAACGTCAATATCGACGCGGAAAAGTACACCGGCTTTGCCTTCGGCATCGGGCTGGACCGTTTTGCCATGTTGCGCTACGGCGTGACCGACCTGCGGCTCTTCTTCGAGAACGATCTCAATTTCCTCAAGCAGTTCAACTGATCGCAGCGGAGCCTGAACATGAAATTCTCTGAAATCTGGCTGCGCGACTGGGTCAACCCGGCGCTGGATACGGAACAACTGAGCCATCTGCTGACCATGGCCGGTCTCGAGGTCGAAAGCGTCGAGCCGGCCGCGCCGCGTTTCTCCGGCGTCGTGGTCGCCGAGGTCAAGAGCGTGCGCAAGCACGAGAATGCCGATCGCCTGCGGGTGACCGAAGTCGACGTCGGCAACGGCGAACGGGTGCAGATCGTCTGCGGCGCGCCGAATGTGGCCGAAGGCCTGAAGGTGCCGTGCGCGCTGTCCGGTGCCGTGCTGCCGGGTGATTTCCGCATCAAGCCGACCAAAATGCGTGGCGTCGAGTCGAACGGCATGCTGTGCTCGGGCAAGGAACTTGGCGTGCCCGACGACGTCGACGGCCTGCTGGTCCTGCCGGCCGATGCGCCGGTGGGGGCGGATATCCGCGATTACCTGCAACTTGACGATGCCACCTTCGAACTGAAGATCACCCCGAACCGGGCCGACTGCCTGAGCCTGCGCGGCATTGCACGTGAAGTCGCCGCGCTGACCCGCGCTGCACTGAACGAGCCGACGATCACTGCCGTTGCGCCGGCGATCGACGACACGCTGCCGGTGACGGTGGATGCCACCGCGGCCTGCCCGCGTTACATCGGTCGCGTGATCCGCGGTGTCGACGCCCGCGCCGCCACGCCGGCCTGGATGCGCCAGCGTCTGGAACGGGCTGGGCTGCGCAGTATCTCCGCCGTGGTCGACGTGACCAACTATGTGTTGCTCGAACTCGGCCAGCCGCTGCATGCCTTCGACCTTGGCAAACTTGCCGGCAACATCCATGTGCGCATGGCGCAGCCTGGTGAAACGCTGGCACTGCTGAACGGCAAGACCATCGATCTCGACCCGGACATGCTGGTGATCACCAGCGGCGACAAGGCCGTTGCGCTGGCCGGGATCATGGGCGGCGCCAACAGCGAAGTGGATGACACCACTGTCGACGTGTTCCTCGAATCGGCATTCTTCTCGCCCGAAGCCATTGCCGGCCGCGCGCGCAAGCTGACGCTGAACTCCGATGCGTCGTTCCGCTACGAGCGCGGTGTCGACTATGCGCTGCAGCGCGATGCGATCGAACGCGCCTCGGCGCTGATCCTGTCGATCTGCGGTGGTCAGGCCGGCCCGCTGGGCGAGGCCGTGTCCACCCTGCCGGTCAAGCCGGCGGTGCAGGTGCGGACGGCCCGGGTCAACAAGGTGCTCGGCATCACGCTGTCGCAGCAGGAGATTGGTGCGATCCTGACCGGACTCGGCTTTGAGACGGTCGAAGTCGACGCGGGGTTCAGTGTGACCCCGCCGAGCTTCCGCTTCGATATCGAGATCGAGGAAGACCTGATCGAGGAAATCGCCCGCGTCCATGGCTACGAGAACGTGCCGGCCGATGCGCCGCGTGCCCGGCTGGCCATGCTGCCGCTGCCGGAAACCGCCACGCCGCGCCATGAGCTGCGCCGCCGTGTCGCCTGCCGCGACTACCAGGAAATCGTCAGCTACGCGTTTGTCGATGCGCAGTGGGAAGCCGACCTGGGCGGCAATGCCAATCCGGTGACGCTGATCAATCCGATCGCCAGCCAGATGAGCGTCATGCGTTCGACGCTGTTCGGCGGGCTGATCGACACCCTGGTCTCGAACCTGAACCGCAAGCAGTCGCGGGTGCGGGTGTTCGAGATCGCCCGGGTGTTCCTGAAGCAGGCGGACGGCAGCGTGCAGCAGCCGGAACGGCTGGCCGGTCTGGCCTTCGGTTCGCGCTACCCGGAACAGTGGGGCGTCAGTGGCGAGCGGGTTGATTTCCATGACGTGAAGGCTGACGTGGAGGCGCTGCTGGCGCCGCGCGCGGCGGTATACCGTGCCGGCCAGCATCCGGCACTGCATCCGGGCCGCACGGCGGACATCCTGATCGACGGCAAGCGGGTCGGCGTGATCGGCGAGCTGCACCCGGCCTGGGTTCACAAGTACGACCTGCCGGCCGCGCCGGTGCTGTTCGAGCTCGATTTCGACACCCTGGCCACACGCAGCGGCATCGAAGCCCGGCCGGTCAGCAAGTTCCAGCCGGTGCGCCGCGACCTGGCGCTGGTGGTCGACGAAGCCGTGTCGCACGATGCGCTCCGCGACGCGCTGCTGGCTGCTGCGCCTGAGGCCGTTTACGCGGTGTCGCTGTTCGACATCTACCGTGGCAAGGGCATCGAGGACGGGAAAAAGAGCCTTGCATTCAAGGTGTTAATGCAGGATACTAGCCGCACATTAACCGATGAAGACGTTGAATCGGCGATCAGGCGGATGGTGGAAGCCGTTAGCGCCGGGCTGAATGCAAAGCTTCGTCTCTGAGGCCGGAGCCAGTCGTTGATGTCAGGTCATGACGCCGCGTAACCCGCGGCGTCTTCAGTTATCGTGAATAAATAAAAATCAAGTCAAGAGTCGTTAAGGGGATGTCATGACGCTGACCAAGGCAGAGCTTGCCGATTTGCTGTTCGACAGGGTGGGCCTCAGCAAGCGGGAGTCCAAGGACATGGTTGAATCCTTCTTTGAGGAAATCCGTGGCGCGCTGGAAGAGGGCGACTCGGTCAAGCTGTCCGGCTTCGGCAATTTCCAGTTGCGTGACAAGCCGCAACGCCCGGGGCGCAACCCCAAGACCGGCGAGGAAATCCCGATTACCGCCCGCCGCGTCGTCACCTTCCACGCCAGCCAGAAGCTCAAGGGGATGGTCGAGGCGCACTATGCCGTACGCAGCCTCTGACATGCCGGCGCTGCCGACCGCGCGTTATTTCAGTGTCGACGAGGCCGCGCGCCTGGTCGGCGTCGCACCGCACGTGCTGCGCAGCTGGGAAGCCGAGTTTGCGTCGGCGCTGCCGAGCGCCGTCCAGCGCCGGCACTACCGGCGCGAGGAAGTACTGGCGGCCAGGCAGATCCATGCCCGGCTGCGGGCGCAGGCCCTGCGCGGCGGTGACGCCGGACTGGCGGCCGCGCGGGCGCTGGATGCACCGCAGCCGCTGTCGGTCGACGAGCTGCGCACCGAGCTGACCCGGATCCGCGAGACGCTGTCATTGGACTTTGACGAGTGACCCCGGCATTGGTATAGTTCGCACCCTGAGTCGGGGCGTGGCGCAGCCTGGTAGCGCACTTGCATGGGGTGCAAGGGGTCGCGAGTTCGAATCCCGCCGCCCCGACCAACGAATTTGCAGTTGCTTCAAACAGCAGGGCCAGCCTTCGGGCTGGCCTTTTTGTTTTGGGTTCCCGATCAGTCCCGGCGGTCAGTCCGGGTCCTGCTCCCGGTTTACCCGCGCGCCAGGCTTTTCCATGGCGGCCAGTGGCCGGGGCGAGGGCGGGCGATTCCCGCATATCGCGAAAAAATGACGCTCCGCCGCAAAAGCGCCTATGCTGTCCACACATCGTTGCCCGCCATGCACATCGGGCCATGGCAATGATCGCAGGGACGCACCTGCAACAGTGTCATAGTGGGACCGGCCCTGCCTGGCGGCGCCCACGAGGAAAATATCATGGCAAAAGGTCAGAAGCACGGTAACAAGGAAGCCAAGAAACCCAAGAAGGTCAAGGTCGCCGTCGTGGCGCCGCAATCGACTTTCCTGCCACCGAAGCCAAGCGGAACATCGACCGGTCATTGATCCGGTTTCGTTCCATTGAAAAAGCCGCCGTTCAGGCGGCTTTCGCGTTTCTGGCGTTTGCGGGCATCCGGACGAAAAACGCCCTGCCGGTATTGAGCCGCCTGGGACTCAAGTGTGTCTGTCCAACGCCTTGATGGAATGCGACCCCAAGCGGCTCAATACTGGCAGGGCGAATACCCTCGATAGTGTAAGTCTGCGCGGGGAGGCCCCGGGGGACAAGCCGGTATGGCATTTTTTTTGCGGCGCATCAAGACACGAGCGTTGCGTCGCCTGCGGGGCGGGGTGAAATTTTGTCTGTTGGTGTCGCTTGCCGGAGGCATGCCATCCATTTGATGCGGCACGGAATTCCATGCCGTTCGGCATTCCGGATCAGTAGAAATACGGATTGCGCCGCTGGCGATAAAGCACTAAAAACCCTTGAGCCGGCCATTGCCGGCCTTGTTTCTGCCGGCTTGTGCCTGATTCCCCGCTTTGTTGATCATACAAGCCTCCTGAGGATCCTATGCGTGTTTCCTGGCTTCGGGCCTCGCTGCGCACACGCCTGGTCGTACTCGGTCTGATGGTCAACCTGACACTGGCCGGTATGCTGACCGCCGTGGCGCTGCTGTCCTGGCAATCCCTGCTGCAGCAAGACTTGCACGCGCGCGGCGATGCAATCAGCGGCCTGCTGGACAGCGGGCTTGCCGCCCTGCTGGCGAAAGGCGATCACTTCGGCATTTATCGCTTTGCCGAATCCGGGGTGGAAAGCCGGTCCATCTCTTTCCTGGTCGTGCGCGATGCCGCCGGCCATGTCCTCGTTCATACCGCTCCCGACGATCGCAGTGCGCAGCTGGCGCCGATGCCGGTGCCGGATACCCTGTACAAGCTGTGGCAGGCCGGGCCGGTGCTGGCGCTGAACCGCGACATCCACTACGACGGTCGCAAGGTGGGCAGCGTGCAGTTCGGCCTGCCGCTGGAGGATATCCGCACCACATTTTACGGGCTGCTGCTGCGCTGCCTGGCCATCTCCAGCCTGGGCGTGGTCGGCCTGCTGCTGCTGCAGCATCTGCTGCGCTGCTGGATCAGCGAGCCGATCGAAGGCCTTGTGCTGGCGGCAAAGCGGATGGCACGCGGAGAGAGTGGCGGCCTGCTGCCGCGCAGCGGGCCACCGGAAGTGATGGCGCTGAGCGAGAGCTTTGCCCAGATGCGCGAGTCACTGGACGAGCGCATGGCCAGCATGCGCATCCAGCAGGACACGCTGAATGCCATCGCCGACCATACCTATGCATGGGAGCTGTGGTTCGACCCGCAGGGCAGGGTAGTGTGGGTCAATCCGTCGGTCGAGCGCATTACCGGGCATACCGTCGAGCAGTGCCTGCAATCGGAACGCTATCTGCTGGACATGGTCAGTGACATCGACCGCGACCGGGTGTCCTGTGCGCTGCGCACCTCGCTGGCCGATCGCAAGCCGGGCCAGGGCTTCCAGTTCCGGGTCCGGCACAAGAGCGGCGCCAATCTGTGGGTGCTGGCCAGCTGGACGCCGATCTTTGCCGCCGAGGGCCAGTATCTCGGCATCCGCGTCAGCCTGCTGGACTGTACCGAAAGCCTGGAAAACCGCCGCGCCCTCGAACAGGCGGTCAGCCGGCTGCGTGTCGAGCAGTTGCGGGCAAGCCAGCATCTGCGCGATGCCCAGCGCGAGCGGGCCATGCTGGATACGCTGCTGGCCTCGCTGTACATCGGTCTGGTGTTCGTCGATGGTGAACGGCGGGTGCTGTACGCGAATCCGCTGTTCTCCCAGTTCTGGGGCCTGCCGCAGCTGGATGAACTGGCCGGGCATGTGCTGGAGGAGTTCCTGCCATCGCTGGCCGAGCTGCTGCACGGTCACAGTGGCGAGGTCGAACTGAAGCTTGACGATGGTCGCATCGTGCTGGTCCGCCTGTCACCGATCGAAGGCGATGGAGACAGTGGCAGTCTGCTGCTGTGCGAAGACGTGACGGCGGCCCGGGCCAGTGCCGAGCAACTCGTGTTCCTTGCCGAGCGCGATACCCTGACCGGCATTTTCAACCGCCGCCGCTTCCAGCTGGAAATCGAGCGCATGGTCAAGCAGTCGGAACGCAGCCAGCGCTCCATGGCGCTGCTGACCTTCGACCTCAACGACTTCAAGCTGGTCAACGACAACCACGGCCATGCTGCCGGCGACATGGTGCTGATCGACATCGCCCGGGTGATCAATCGCACCATCCGCCAGAGCGAGCTGTTCTGCCGGCTGGGGGGCGACGAGTTCGCCGTCCTGCTGCCGGAAGCCGATGTGTTCGATGCCAGCATGCTGGCCGGTCGCATTGACCAGCATATCCGCGAGATCGCCTTCGATTTTTCCGGTATCGAGCGGCGGGTCTCGGCGTCGATCGGCATCGCGATCTTCCCCGATCATGCCGCCACGGCCGACGAACTGGTCGCCGCCGCCGATGCCGCGATGTATGACGCCAAGAAGGATGACGAGAATGGATGCTGGCGAATCTTCGACGGTGCCACCATGCAGGCCTCGCTGACGTTCCGCCCCCCGCACAAGCATGATTACGACGGCCGCAACGAGCCGACCGTCATCGTCTGAACACGGATACACCGCCCCTTTCACGCCGTTTCTTCTGCCGCCGGCTCTCTGCCGGCCCGGCCCTGCTGCGCAAGGACGGGCCAATTGAAGGCATAATGGTGGCGGGATCCCGTCCGGGTGTGCGTAGCGCACGGGAGGGTGTCCCGCGGCGAGGTAATTCCTCCCTGACCGCATTTTTGTCACACAACGGTATTACCGTGCGTAAAGGAAAGTCATGGCACGCATGATTCATTGCATCAAACTCGGTCGCGAAGCTGAAGGACTCGAGTTTCCGCCGCTGCCCGGCGAACTGGGCAAGAAAATCTACGAGCAGGTCTCCAAAGAAGCCTGGCAGGCCTGGCTCAAGCACCAGACCATGCTGATCAACGAGAATCGCCTGAGTCTCGCCGATCCGCGTGCGCGTCAGTATCTGACCCAGCAACTGCAGAATTACTTCTTCGGCGCCGGTGCGGACATGCCGAACGGCTTCGTGCCGCCGAGCGCCTGACCGGCGTCTTCCGCCCGGACCGGGCGGAGGCGACTGCGTGAACACGTGTGCCGGAGAGTGACGGCGGCCGGCCGGAGGGTCCCGCCGTCACGACGAATACGATTGTGAACAGGAACAAGAATGGGCGCCACAGCCGATACGCTACTCAACCGGGAACTCGGACTCATCGAATTCAACCGCCGTGTGCTGGCGCAAGCGGAGGATGAAACGCTCCCGCTGCTGGAGCGGCTGAAGTTCCTCTGTATCGTATCGTCCAATCTGGACGAGTTCTTCGAGGTCCGGGTGGCCTGGCTGAAGGACAACGTCCAGCACAACCCGAACCGGATCCTGGCGGACGGTTCGACGCCGGGACAGGCGCTGGCCAAGGTGGCGACTGCCGCCCGCGAGCTGATCCGTCGCCAGTACGATGTGCTGCGCGCCAATGTGCTGCCGGCCCTGCGCAGTGCCGGCGTGGTGTTTCTGCGTCGCGCCGAATGGAGCGTCGAGCAGCGCGCGTGGATTCGCGACTATTTCCTGCGCGAAGTGCTGCCGGTGCTGACACCGATCGGGCTCGATCCGTCACACCCGTTTCCGAAACTGCTGAACAAGAGTCTGAACTTTGCCATCGAGCTGGAAGGGCGCGACGCGTTCGGCCGCAATTCCGGCATTGCCATTGTTCAGGCACCGCGCATCCTGCCGCGGGTCATCAAGCTGCCGGAAGTGATTTCCGGCCCGCACCAGTTCGTTTTCCTGTCGTCGATCGTGCACGAGCATATCGACGAGCTGTTTGCCGGCATGACGGTCAAGGGCTTCTACCAGTTCCGCGTGACCCGCAACAGCGAACTGACGGTTGAGGAAGAAGAACTCAAGAACCTGCGCACTGCGCTGCAGGGCGAATTGCGTCAGCGCCAGTATGGCGATGCCGTCCGGCTGGAGATCGCCGACAACTGCCCTGCGCACATGGAAGATTACCTGCTGGCGCAGTTCACGCTGCAGCGCGACGACGTGTTCCGCGTCGACGGCCCGGTCAATCTGGTACGGCTGATGCAGGTACCGGACATGGTTGACGTGCCGGCGCTGAAATTCCGTCCGTTCGTGCCGGCCTTGCCGTCACTGCTGGCGAAGAAGGCGACGCTGTTCGAAGCCATGCGCAAGCAGGACATCCTGCTGCACCATCCGTTCCAGTCGTTCCAGCCGGTGATCGACCTGCTGAATCTCGGGGCCACCGATCCGCAGGTGGTCGCCATCAAGATGACCGTCTACCGTACCGGTACCGATTCGGTGCTGATGGAGTCGCTGATTGCCGCCGCCCGTGCCGGCAAGCAGGTGACGGTCATTGTCGAGCTGATGGCCCGCTTCGACGAAGAAGCCAACATCAGCTGGGCGCAGCGGCTGGAAGATGCCGGGGCGCACGTGGTCTACGGCGTCTACGGCTACAAGGTGCACGCCAAGATGCTGATGGTCGTGCGCCGCGAGGAGGGGCAGCTGCGGCGCTATGTGCATCTCGGCACCGGCAACTACCATCCGCGCACCGCGCGCATGTATACCGACTTCGGCCTGCTGACCTGCAACGACGACATCGCCAGCGACGTCAACGACCTGTTCGTGCAGATTACCGGCCTGGGGCGCGCCAGCAAGCTCAAGCATCTGCTGAGTTCGCCCTTCACGCTGCTGCCGGGCATGGTCGAGCGCATCCGCGCCGAGGCCGAGCACGCAAAGGCCGGCAAGCCGGCGCGCATCATTGCCAAGATGAATGCGCTGCTGGAAGGCGAGATCATCGGCGAGCTGTACGCGGCCAGTCAGGCCGGGGTGAAGATCCAGCTGATCGTGCGCGGCGTCTGCGCGCTGAAGCCCGGCGTGCCCGGGCTGTCGGAAAACATCACCGTGCGTTCCATCATCGGCCGCTTCCTCGAGCACAGCCGGGTGTTCTATTACCTGAACGGTGGCAACGAAGACCTGTTCATTTCCAGCGCCGACTGGATGGGACGCAACTTCTTCCGTCGCATCGAGACCTGCGTGCCGATCCTCGACAAGAAGATCAAGCAGCGCATCATCCGCGAAGGCCTGAAGCCCTATCTGGCCGACAACGGCAATGCCTGGGAAATGAGTGCGGACGGCAGCTATCGCCATCGCACCACGCGCGGCCAGCCGCGCATCGCCCAGGAATCACTGCTGGCGGAGCTGACGGTCGCCAGCCGGGCCATCAAGCGCTGATGGAGATGCTCTGGCTCGGCTGGCTGGCCGGTCTGGTCCTGATCGGGCTGGGACTAGCCGGCTGTCTGCTGCCGGCGCTGCCCGGTCTGCCGCTGGTGTTCCTTGGCGGGCTGGCCATTGCCTGGGCCGGCGATTTCCGGCAGATCGGCTCGACCACGCTGATCGTGACCGCCGTGCTGGCCGCACTGGGCATGATGGCCGACTTCCTGGCCGGCACCCTCGGCGCCCGGGCGTTCGGTGCCAGCGGCAAGGCGGTCTGGGGTGCGCTGCTTGGCAGCATGATCGGGCTGTTCTTCGGCCTGCCCGGGCTGCTGCTCGGGCCGCTGCTGGGGGCGGCCATCGGCGAATGGCTGGCGCGCCGTGACGCCTATCAGGCCGGCAAGGTCGGGCTGGCGACGCTGGTCGGGCTGGTGATCGGTACGGCGGCCAAGATCGGTGCGGCGCTGGCGATGATCGGCGCGCTGGGCATTGCGTTGCTGTTCTGAGCCGCTCGTGGCGGATCGCTGCACTGGTCGATGACGCCCGTCCCCGGCGCCCGGTTCCTATAATCCGGTCATGGTGGTCAGGGATTGTCGTGCCGGAAGGAGCGTGCCATGGTCAGCCCCTCTCGCGCTGCCCGTCTGCCGTCCCGGATTGTCGGCAAGCCCTGCGTGGGGCTGCACGGGCAGCTGCTCGACTGGCTCGATGACTCAACGCCGTACTACCATCTGGGCCACGGCGCGCGCAGTTTCAACCCGGTCAGCCAGCGTTTTGTCAGCATGGACCCGTACAGCCCGTTTGCCGGTGGCGGCGACAATCCCTATGCCTTTTGCCTCGGCGACCCGGTCAATCGCAGTGATCCGTCCGGTTATGTCAGTCAGCTGGGGGGCTGGACCATCCTGCTGGGCGCGCTTGGCATCATGCTGTCGCTGGTGTCACTGGGCGTGGCGCTACCCGCTTTCGGGCTGGTGACTGGTGCCATCAGCGGATTGTCCTGTGTGGTGTCGATGACGGGGAGCGCGCTCGGCATTGCTGCCGCGCTGATGGAAAACCACGAACCGGTGCTGGCACGCAAGATGGGGGACGTGGCCAACTGGCTGAGCATGGCCGGCGCAGTCATCGCCGTTTTCGGCGTGGGGGTCGTGCTGTGGCAGCGGCTGGCCTCGCGTGGATTTATCAGTGGATCCATCAGCGGCAAGAGCGCCGTCGTTTTCGACCGGCGGGGCCGTCCGGAATTCCTGTTCGCCGAGCGCTATCGCAATGGCTCATTGCTCGCCATGCACGGAAGCCGGGAAGGGATGCTGTACGGGCCGGGTCAGGGGTGGCTGCCCGCCCGCAAATGGGGGCTGCAGCTGCGCTCGAGTCTGTTGTACCAGTCGAGCAATCGCAGCGGGCCGCTGTATCTGATGGCCTGCCATGCCGGCCGGCAGCCAGCCTCCGGGCTGGCCAATGCCCAGATACTGTCCAGTGTGCTGGACAGGAATGTCATTGCAGCCAGAAACGTGGTTTCGGTCGGCTGGGATTCAGGAAATACCCTGGGGCGCGCCCTGTTCGGGATGAAGGGAATGGGTACCCATCACCGGACGCTGCATTTCTTCGACCTGTATCACCAGCCGTTCCGTACCTTCACGCCATTCACCTAGCGGACCCCGCGCCGGTGTCAGCCATCACTCAGCGCACGGATATGCGCGGCGACGCTGCGACCGAGCGGCGACAGCTCGTAGCCGCCTTCCAGCACCGACACGATGCGCCCTTCGCAATGTTCGGCGGCAAAGCGCATCAGCTCGCGCGTGACCCACTCGTAGTCGGCCTCCACCAGCCCCATCGAACCCATGTCGTCCTCGCGGTGGGCATCGAAGCCGGCCGAGATGAAGATCATCTGCGGATCGAACGCAGTCAGCCGTGGCCACCACTGCTCCTGGACCACCTTGCGGAAGTCGGCGCCGCTGCTGCCGGCCTTCATCGGCACATTGACCATGTTCTCGCCCAGCGGCGCATCGCCACAGTACGGGAAGAACGGGTGCTGGAAGATCGAGCACATCAGCACGTGCGGATCGTCGCGGAAGATTTCCTCGGTGCCGTTGCCGTGATGCACGTCGAAATCGATGATGGCAATGCGCTCCAGTCCGTGACGGAACTGGGCGTGGCGGACGCCGACGGCGAGATTGTTGTAGTAACAGAAGCCCATGGCCTTTGCCGACTCGGCATGGTGGCCGGGCGGGCGGATGGCGCAGAACGCATTGGGCGCCTGGTGGCTGCAGACCAGGTCCACGGCACGCACCACGGCGCCGGCCGCACGCTTGGCGGCGATCAGCGTGCCGGGCGACATGGCGGTGTCGGAGTCCAGCCGGAACGTGCCGGCCAGCGGCAGGCTCATCTCCAGGTATTCAAGGTAGCGCGGCGCATGCACGCGCGCGAGCTGTTCATCGCTTACGACCGGCGCTTCGACTTCAGTCAGGAAATCGAACAGTTGCGACGCGATCAGTTGATCGCGAATCGCCACCAGACGGGCAGGGCATTCGGGGTGTCCTTCGCCAACGTTGTGCTGCATGCAGTCGTTGTGCGAGACATAGGCGGTGAGCCCTGGCGCAAACTTTTGCTTAAGCCAGTCGAACAAGGCCGTCTCCTCTATGGTTTTGTCATCGGCTGTCCGTCAAAAGTGTGCGCTGTGGCCGGGCTATTTGCAATGCGCGCCAGCGATTCAAATGACATTTTTTTGATATTGCCCAAAGAAGGCGGGCAGGGCGGCGAGAGGGGAGCGACCGGCGGCAGAAACGAAAAAAGCCAACCGAATCATCGGTTGGCTTCTTTCGCGGATTTGGTGCCCAGGAGAAGACTCGAACTTCCACAGTGTTGCCACCGCTAGGACCTGAACCTAGTGCGTCTACCAATTCCGCCACCTGGGCAATTTCATTCGGGATTTTTTTGCTGTGACTCGTTAGAATCACGGCAAGCGCGGGTATTTAGCTGGTGCCCAGGAGAAGACTCGAACTTCCACAGTGTTGCCACCGCTAGGACCTGAACCTAGTGCGTCTACCAATTCCGCCACCTGGGCCCGCGCTTCTTTGCGACTTGGTGTCGCTCCGAATGAGACGCGAATTATAAGCACCTCTCAGAGGCTGTCAATGGTACGAAAGAAAAAAATTATCAAATCATCACTGCGCGAGCAGGATCCGCACCTGGATCGGGAAAAGCAGAAGTACGATAACCCGTTGCCCAGTAGGGAGTTTTTGCTCGAAATCCTCCAGAAAGAGGGGGCGCCCATGACTGCAGAAGAATTGGGGCGTCTGCTCGATATTCGTGACGATGAATGGACATTCTTCACCCGTCGCCTGCGTGCGATGGAGCGCGAAGGCGAAGTTGTCGTCAATCGCAAGGGCGCGGTCTGCATTGCGGACAAGCTGGATCTGATCCGGGCGACGCTGATCGGCCATCGTGACGGCTTCGGTTTTGCCCGGCCCGAAGATGGCGGTTCCGATCTGTTCCTGTCGGAACGCGAGATGCGCAAGGCGCTGCATGGCGACCGGGTCATGGTGCGCGAGAGCGGGACCGACCGTCGTGGCCGCCGCGAGGGCACCATCGTCGAAGTGATCGACCGGGTGAACACCACCCTGGTCGGCCGCCTGCACCGCGAACGCGGCGTGCTGCTGGTCGTGCCCGAGGACCGGCGCATCAACCAGGACCTGCTGATCGAGCAGGATGGCGATGCCGGCGCCGAGCCGGGCCAGGTGGTGGTGGCCGAGATCGTGGTGCCGCCGACCCGCTACGCGCAGCCGATCGGCCGCGTGCGCGAGATCCTCGGCAACTATGCCGACCCGGGCATGGAGATCGAGATTGCGCTGCGCAAGCATGCGCTGCCGTATCGCTTCCCCGATGAGGCCGTGGCCCAGGCCAAGGACACGCCGAAGAAAGTCCGCAAAAAAGACCACAAGGACCGGGTCGACCTGCGTGACCTGCCGCTGGTAACCATCGACGGGGAAACCGCACGCGACTTCGACGATGCGGTCTATGCAGAGAAGGCCGGCAAGGGCTGGCGGCTGATCGTGGCGATTGCCGACGTCAGCCACTATGTCGAGCCCGGCGATGCGCTGGACGTGTCCGCCTATGAGCGCGGCAACTCGGTCTATTTCCCGCGCCGGGTGATTCCGATGCTGCCGGAAGCGCTCAGCAACGGCATCTGCTCGCTGAACCCGGATGTCGAGCGCCTGTGCATGGTGTGCGACATGCAGGTAACGCCGAAGGGCGAGGTCAAGCGCTACCAGTTCTATCCGGCGGTCATGCAGTCCAAGGCCCGCCTGACCTACAACCAGGTCTGGGACTGGATCGAAAGCGGTGTCGAGCATCCGCTGAAAAAGCAGATCGATACGCTGTATGCCCTGTTCCAGGCATTCCGTGATACGCGTGCGCAGCGCGGCGCGATCGACTTTGACACGGTCGAAACGCAGATGGTGTTCAACGATGACGGCAAGATCGACCGCATCGTGCCGGTGGTCCGCAACGAGGCGCACAAGCTGATCGAGGAATGCATGCTGGCGGCCAACGTCTGCTCGGCCGACTTCCTGCTCAAGCACAAGCAGCCGTGCCTGTACCGCGTGCATGAAGGGCCGACGCCGGAGAAGCTGGAGAACCTGCGCAACTTCCTGCGCCTGTCCGGGCTGAGCCTGGGCGGCGGCGACAAGCCGGGCGCCAAGGATTATGCGCTGCTGGCCGAACAGATCAAGGGACGCCCGGACAGCCCGGTGCTGCAGACCATGCTGCTGCGCAGCCTGCAGCAGGCGGTCTATACGCCGGACAACCTGGGTCACTTCGGTCTGGCATTCGAGGCCTATACCCACTTCACCAGTCCGATCCGTCGTTACCCCGACCTGCTGGTTCATCGTTCGATCAAGGCCGTGCTGCAGGACAAGAAGTACAAGCCGGTGCAGAAGTGGGCGATTCTCGGCCAGCATTGCTCGACCACCGAGCGGCGTGCCGACGAGGCGACCCGCGACGTCGAGAGCTGGCTGAAGTGCTACTACATGCGCGACAAGGTCGGCAGCGTGTTTACCGGCACCATCAGCGCGGTGACCGCGTTCGGCATCTTCGTGCTGCTGAAGGACGTTTACGTCGAAGGCCTGCTGCACATCTCCGAACTGGGGCGTGATTACTTCCACTACCGGCAGGACATCCAGTCCATCGTCGGCGAGAAGAGCGGCGTGCGCTATGCGCTCGGCGATCCGATCACGGTGAAGGTGGCGCGTGCCGATCTGGAAAGTGCGCAGATCGACTTCGTGCTGGCACCCCAGGAACGCAACGGCAATGGAAACGGCAATGGCAAGCCGTCCAGGGGTGACACGCCGCCGGCCAAGGCTGCGCCGGTCGTCGCGCGTGAGCCCGCTACCGGCAAGCCTGGGCGTGAGCGCCAGGGCAAGCAGAAACAGATGGCGGCGAAACCGGCCCCCGTGTCCAGGCCCGCTCCGGTGCCACCGGCCCCCGCCAAGGCTGCGCCGGTGACTCAGGCCAAGGCTGCGCCAGTGACACCGGCCAAGGCTGCGCCAGCTCCCGCGGCCAGACCGGCCCGGCAGGCCACGCCAGCGGCGAAGCCCGCGCCGGCACCGGTCACGCCGAAGCCGGCTGTTGCCAAGCCAGCAGTCAAGGCCACGCCGGCCGCAGCGCCGGTCAGGACCAGGGCAGCTGACGCTGCACCGACCGCTACCCGTGCCAAGCGTGGTGGCACCGGCCAGCGCGCGGCCTTGCTGTCGGCCCCGGTGGTGCCGTCGACGGGCGAGCCTGCCCGTCCGGAAACGCCGGCCGCTGCCGACGCCGCAAAGCCGGCACCACGCAGTCGCAAGCCGGCCACGCCGCCTGCCGCCGCTCCGGCGACGGAGACGCCGCCAGCCAGGCCTGCACGGGCGCCGCGCACGCGTACGGCCCAACCGGCCACGCCGCCGGCCGATGCCGCACCGGCCGAGCCGGCAGCCAAGCCGCCGCGCTCACGGACCCGCCGCAAGGCAGGTTGACCGTGTAAGCCGATCGAACAGACCCTGCCACAAGGCAGGGTCTGTTTGTTTGGGCGTTTTCTCCACGCGCGTCCCGTGCCATGATCACCAGCCAAACCCTTCACCCTCAGCGAGCTTCGCCATGACTGCCCCTGCCGCCCTGACCGCCCTGTTTGGCGACCGATGCCGGACCGATGCCGATACCCTGACCGAATACGGCCGGGACTGGACCCGCTATACCGAGCCGGCCGCGTCGGCGGTGGTGTTCCCGACCTCGCGCGATGAACTGGTCGAGCTGGTGAAACTGGCCAATCGCGACCGGCTGGCCCTGGTGCCGTCCGGCGGCCGGACCGGCCTGTCAGGCGGCGCATGCGCCACGGCGGGCGAGGTGGTGGTCTCGATGGAAAAGATGGACCGGCTGCTCGATTTCAACCAGACCGACCGGCTGATCACGGTCGAGGCCGGCATGGTGACCGAGGTGCTGCAGCAGCACGCGCTGGAACGGGAGCTGTACTTCCCGGTCGATTTCGCCTCGCGCGGTTCGAGCCGGATCGGCGGCAATATCGCCACCAATGCCGGCGGCATCAAGGTGGTGCGCTACGGCATGTTCCGCGACTGGGTCGCCGGACTGACCGTGGTCACCGGTGCCGGCGAAGTGCTGGAACTGAACCACGGACTGGAAAAGAACAATACCGGCTATGACTTCCGCCATCTGTTCGTCGGCAGTGAAGGCACACTGGGCTTTGTCGTCGATGCCACGCTGAAGCTGGCGCGGCGGCCAAAGGAGCTGGCGGTGATGCTGCTGGCCGTACCGCAGCTCAGCGATGTGATGGAGGTCTTCAACCGGTTCCGTCGCGATATCGACCTGTCCGCATTCGAGTTTTTCTCCGACCAGGCGCTGCGTCATGTCGAGGCACGCGGGCTGGTGGCCAGCCCGTTTGCCGAGCGCGAGAACTACTACGTGGTGCTGGAGTTCGAGCGGATTGCCGACAGTGCGGAAACCATGGCACTGGACGCATTCGAGTCACTGCTGGAAAACGGTTTCGTCACCGATGGCGTGCTGGCGCAGTCGGAAACCCAGGCCGCACAGCTGTGGCGCCTGCGTGAGGACATCAGCGAGTCGATCACGCCGCGCACGCCGTACAAGAACGACATTGCCGTGCGCCCGTCGCAGGTGCCGGCGTTCGTGGCTGAACTCGATGCGCTGCTGGCCCGGGAGTACCCGGATTTCGAGGTGGTCTGGTTCGGGCATATCGGTGACGGCAACCTGCACATCAATGTGCTGCGCCCGCTGGACATGGACATTGCCGCGTTCAAGTCCGCCTGCGAGCAGGTCAATACCCGGGTATTCGGGCTACTGCAGCGTTACCGGGGCAGCATGTCGGCCGAGCATGGCGTCGGGCTGCTGAAACGGCAGTACCTGGACATCAGCCGCAGCGAGGCCGAGATTGCGCTGATGCGGCGGGTCAAGGCCGCATTCGATCCCAACGGCGTGATGAATCCCGGCAAGCTTGTTGCCTAAATTTTGCACCGCCGGATCGATGGCGTTATGAAACAGCGACTTGTCTGAGTTGTCCACAGCTTGCCGACAGGGGAATCCACCTGGATTGGGGATGTCCACAGCCTGCCGGCCGCTGTGGACAACTCAGATGGCGCTGCGACGGCCCAGCCGGGCGGCGGCCAGATCCAGTGCCGTGCACAGTACGAAATACATCAGCCCGACGCACAGGAAAATCTCCAGCGGGTAGACCATCAGCTGGTTGTTGACCTGGGTGGCGACATAGGTCAGCTCGCTGACGCCGACGATATAGGCCAGCGACGTATCCTTGATCAGCGAGATCCACTGGTTGACGAACGACGGCAGCATCATGCGCAGCGCCTGCGGCAGCACGATCAGCCGCAGCACCTGCCAGCGGGTCAGCCCGGACGACTGACCGGCTTCCCACTGGCCGCGCGGGATGGCATGGATGCCGGCCTGCACGCCATGGGCGAGATAGGCGCCGCCGATCAGTGCCAGCGCGCACACCACGGTGCCGATTTCCGGCACGTCGAGGCCGAACACGATCGGCAGCAGGAAATACACCCAGAAAATCAGCATCAGCACCGGAATGGCGCGGAAGAAGCCGATGATGGTGCTGATCAGCACATTGAGGCCGCCCCGGCTCATGGCCAGCACAATGCCGCCGGCGATGCCGAGCAGCGATGCCGCCACCCCGGCATACGCGCTGAGCAGCAGGGTCAGCGCCATGCCGCCCAGCGGGCCATCCGGGAAATTGCCCCACAGCAGATAGTCGAAGTGATCGCCAATCACGGCCCAGTTCATCGCAGTTCTCCGGTCAGGCGACGGTTGCGGTTGCGCAGCTCGCGCGACAGCACCTCAAGCACGGCGATGATGCCGATGTAGAACAGCGTCGCCACACCGAAGGCCTGGAAGGTCTTCAGCGTTTCGGTTTCGACCTGGCGCGACGCGTACGACAGCTCGGCCAGACCGATGGCCATGGTCAGCGAGCTGTTTTTCACCACATTCATGTACTGGCCGAACAGCGGCGGCTGGGCGATGCGCAGCGCCTGCGGCAGGATGACGAAGCGCCATACCTGCCACGGTTTCAGGCCCTGCGCGGTGGCGGCCTCGAACTGGCCGCGCGCCACGCCGCGGATGCCGGCGCGGAGTTCCTCGGCGATGAACGCTGACGAATACAGCGTCAGGCCGAGCAGACCGGCGAGAAATTCGAACGATGGCCAGCCCAGCGACAGCGTGCCCAGTTGCGCCAGCACATGCGGGCTGTTGAGCCAGTTCATTGCCGCTTCCGGCAGCAGGCTGGCGGCACCGAAATACCAGAACAGCAGTTGCACCAGCAGCGGGGTATTGCGGAACAGGGTCAGCCAGGCGATGGCAGGCAGCCGCAGCAGCCACAGCGGGCTGGCGCGCAGCGCGGCGAGCACCAGGCCGAGTGCGGTGGCGGCGATGACCACCAGCAGCGACAGCCACAGGGTGACAGCGACGCCCTGGGCCAGCCAGCCGAAGTAATGGGGTTCCAGCCAGTCGATATGAAGCAGGGACGATTGCATGATGGAAAAACCGCAGAGTACCAAGCAAAAAAGCCCGACCGGCCATGTCGGCCAGTCGGGACGGAACGGGTGAGGGCAGTCGACCGGGCTGCGTTTCAGCAGGCCGGGGACTGGCGATCAGACCTTGCTGCCGATCTTGAAGTCGCCGCGCGGCAGGTAGGCCGGGCTTTTCGGGCCGAACCACTTGTCGTAGATCTTCGTCGCCTTGCCGGATTTTTCCAGATCGAGCAGCGTATCGTTGACGACCTTGACCAGACGGTCTTCGCCCTTCGGGATGCCGATGCCCTGGTATTCGCGGGTCAGTGCGAACGGCGACACCTCGAACTGCGACTTGATCTGTGCCGGCGTATTGGCCAGCAGGCCGATCAGCTTGGCGTCATCCTGGGTGATGGCCTGGACATTGCCCTGGCGCAGGGCGGCGAAGGCCAGCGGGGTGTCGTCATACGAAACCACCTTCACCGTCGGGTACTTTTCCCGCAGGGTGATTTCCTGCACCGTGCCCTTGTCGGCGCCGACGCGGACCTTCTTGATATCGTCGGGCTGCTTCAGCACGCCCTTTCTGGCGATGAACTTCTGGCCGGTGGCAAAGTACGGGATGCTGAAGTCGACCTGCTTGCTGCGCTCGTCGGTAATGGTGAAGTTGGCGGCGATCAGGTCGACCTTGTTCGACGTCAGCAGCGGAATGCGGTTGGCCGGGTTGGTCGGGCGCAGCTCCAGCTTGACGCCGAGCTTTTGCGCCAGGGCCTGGGCGACGTCGACATCGAGGCCGACGATCTGGCGGGTCTTGGCATCAATGGAACCGAACGGCGGGTTGCTGTCGAACACGCCAACCTTCAGCACACCGGCCTTCTTGATGTCGTCGAGTTTGTCGGCCTGGGCATGCCCGGCCAGCGCGGCCAGTGCAGCGGCCAGCAGCAGAATGCGGCTTTTCATCTTCAAATCCCCTTGAGCGGCTGGGCTCACGGCGGTAGCCGTAGCCCGGAAACAGGTGTTGTGCGGGTTGACATGCCTGCGTGCCGGCCATCGTCGTGATCTGCGGCGGGACGGCATCGGGATGTCATGGCGCTCATCCTACTGCCACCAGACTCAGATGAAGAAATTATATTAAATCATCTTCATATATTAAATTTATATATGCGATCCGGGCGGGAGCGAAAAATGAAAAACCCTGCCGATCGGCAGGGTTCTGACTGGCCGGGCGCGGCGGTATCAGTCGGCAACCAGCTCGGCAATGCGGCTGGCGGCTTCGGCTTCGGCCTTGGCGCGCAGCTCGTCACCCATGTTCAGGCCTTCGGCGTAAACGAATTCCACCGACTTCAGACCGATAAAGCCGAGGAAATCCTTCAGGTAGCCGGTCTGGGTGTCGTGCGGCGTGCCCTGATACAGGCCGCCACGGGCCGCGAACACGGTCACCGGCTTGTCGGCGAGCAGGCCGACCGGGCCGGTCGGGGTGTACTTGAAGGTTACGCCGGCACGGGCGATCCAGTCGAAATACGCCTTCAGCGTCGACGGAATGCCGAAGTTGTACATCGGCACCGCCAGCACGATGGCGTCAGCGGCCTGGAGTTCGGCGACCAGTGCATCCGAACGGGCGATCAGCGCCTGCTGTTCCGCCGTGCGTTGTTCAGCCGGTGTGAAGAAGGCACCCAGCACGTTGCCATCGATGTGCGGCAGGGCGTCGGTGGCGAGATCGCGGGTGACGACCTTCAGCTCCGGCTGCACGGCGCGCAGGGCAGTGATGTAATTGTCGGCAAGACGGGTGGATTCGCTGACCTGGCCGCGGGCACTGCTGGTGATCTTCAGGACGTTCATGATCGTTTCTCCTCGGGGGATTCGGTTGACAGTCAGGATTCTACGAGCTGCAGCGCAAGTTCATAGTGGTATGTTCTGAGTGTTTCATTCAGTTTTTCTGAATTGACGTACCATGTCACTGGTCTGCTAAAAACACGACATCAAACAGATACGGGAATCAGGGATGCTGAAGGAATTCAAGGAATTTGCCATGCGTGGCAATGTCATCGACCTGGCCGTCGGTGTGGTGATCGGTGGTGCGTTCGGTTCCATCGTCAAGTCGCTGGTCGACGATGTGATCATGCCGCCGATCGGCCTGCTGGTCGGCAAGGTCGATTTTGCCAACCTGTTCATCACGCTGAAGGAAGGCGCCACGCCGGGGCCGTATGCCAGCGTTGCTGCCGCCAAGGCCGCCGGTGCCGTCACGCTGAACGCCGGGTTGTTCATCAATGCGGTGGTCAGCTTCACCATCGTGGCCTTTGCCGTGTTCATGCTGGTCAAGGCACTGAACAAGCTGAAGCGCGAACAGGCCGGGCCGGCAGCGGAAGCGCCGACGACCAAGGAATGCAGATACTGCCTGTCCGCCGTGCCGCTGAAGGCGACCCGCTGCCCTTGCTGCACGTCACAACTCGACTGAACCGGCGTTGACGCTGGCCCGGGCGACGGCGTAGCCTGTGCCGGTCCCCCTCCATTCACGAACGAACGGCCTGCTGCGTTGCAGGCCGTTCGCTATCCTGTTGCCCTGCAAATGCCACCGACTCCGCCGTGCCCGTTCTGTCCTGTTCCCCGTCATTGTCATGCCGGAGGACGGTCATGAACGGCATCCTGTCGGGCCGCGCCGCCCAGCTGGCCCTGCTGCTCGGGCTGTGGCTGGTGTGGGGCTACTCGTGGATCATGACCAAGACCGGGCTGATGCATATCAGCCCGATGGGGCTGGCCGTCGGGCGTTCGCTGTTTGCGCTGGCCTCGCTGCTGGTGGTCCTGCTGCTGACGCGACGTTCGCTGACGCCTCCACCATTTCGCGACATGCTGGCCATCGGCCTGACCCAGAACACCGGTTTCTATGCACTGTCCAACCTGGCGCTGCTGGCCGGCGGCGCCGGCAAGGTCTCGGTGCTGTGCTACACCATGCCGTTCTGGACCCTGCTGTTCGCCCGGGTGTTCCTTGGCGAGCAGGTGCGGGGGCTGCAGTGGATCGGGGTCATGCTGGCGCTGTCCGGGCTGATCTGCATTCTCGAGCCATGGGCACTGGAGGCGGACAGCGTGTCCAACTGGCTGGCGATAGCCGCCGGCATGAGCTGGGCGGTCAGCGTGATCCTGCTCAAGCGCTTCCGCGCCCGCCATCCGGGCGCCGATCCGATCAATCTGACCTTCTGGCAGATGGTATGGGGCACGCTGCCGCTGGTCGTGCTGTGGCTGCTGGTGCCGAACCGGCCGGTCGACTGGGGCATGCCGCTGCTGATGGCGCTGCTGTTCCTCGGCGTGCTGGGCGGCGGCCTGGGCTGGCTGGTGTGGGCGCTGCTGCTGGGCCGGCTGTCAGCCGGGACGGCCAGCCTGAACATCCTGGCCATTCCCGGTGTGGCGGTGTTCCTGGCCTGGCTGCAGCTCGGTGAGGTGCCCGATTTTGCCGAGTCCATCGGCATGGGGCTGATCGCCTGCGCACTGGCGGTGCTGGCAGCGGTGACCATGTTCAACGAGCGCCGGCTGAAGCGTCAGCTGCGGGCGAGAACCCCTGTCGCCTGACGGCGGTATTGGGCAAACGGCAGAAAACGGGCAGACTGCCCTGATTCTCCCTCCTGGCGCCGAACATGAACGAAGACAACCGCAAACTCTCGATGACCGTGCTGATGACGCCGGACATGGCCAATTTTTCCGGCAATGTGCATGGCGGCACGATCCTGAAGCTGCTCGACCAGGTCGCTTACGCCTGCTCGGCGCGTTATGCCGGGCAGTATGTGGTGACGCTGTCGGTTGACCAGGTGACGTTCAAGCAGCCGATCCATGTCGGTGAGCTGGTGTCGTTTCTGGCCTCGGTGAATTTCGTCGGCCGCACGTCGATGGAAATCGGCATCAAGGTCGTGGCCGAGAATATCCACAGCCGGGTGGTGCGCCATACCAACAGCTGTTATTTCAGCATGGTTGCAGTCGATGCCGATGGCCATCCGGTCACCATCGAACCGTTCACGCCGGACAACGACGAGGAGCGCGCACGCTGGGCCGCCGCCGAGCGCCGCCGTGCCGCGCGCAAGGCGCTGGCCGCGCACTGAGCGGCTGCAACGCCCGCGTCCTGTTAGAATTCCCCCTGAACGACCGAAAACCGGTCGGATGTTTTTCCCCGATGGCGCCCGCGTGGCGGGCCGCCGTGGGTCCGCACCAGACATTTGAAACCCATTGGGGCGTGTGCCCCCTATCCGGATCCGATTCTCATGCTCGATATCCAGTTACTCCGAAACAACACCGACGACGTGGCCGCGCGGCTGGCGACGCGCGGTTTCGAATTCGACGCCGCCGCCTTCACCGCGCTGGAAAACGAGCGCAAGTCGCTGCAGACCCGCACCCAGGATCTGCAGGCGCGCCGCAACGCGCTGTCCAAGCAGGTCGGCGAAGCCAAGCGCAATGGCGCCGACGCCAGCGCCGTGCTGGCCGAAGTGGCCGGGCTGGGCGACGAGCTCAAGGCGAATGAAACAGCGCTGGAAGCGCTGCAGGGCAAGCTGCAGACCCTGCTGCTCGGCATCCCCAACCTGCCGGATGCCTCGGTGCCGGTCGGCCGCGACGAAAGCGAGAACGTCGAGATGCGCCGGGTTGGCGTGCCGCGCACCTTCGACTTCGAGGTCAAGGACCATGTCGACGTCGGCGCGGCGCTCGGCCTCGACTTCGAGACCGCCGCCAAGCTGTCCGGCGCGCGCTTTGCCGTGCTGAAGGGACAGATGGCCCGGCTGCACCGGGCGCTGGCCCAGTTCATGCTGGACACGCATACCGAACGCCATGGCTATACCGAGGTCTACACGCCGTACATGGTCAATGCCGACAGTCTGCAGGGCACCGGCCAGTTGCCGAAGTTCGAGGAAGACCTGTTCCGCATTCCGCGCGGCGATGAAAACTTCTACCTGATCCCGACCGCCGAAGTGCCGGTGACCAATATGGTCCGTGGCGACCTGCTGAAGGCCTCGGACCTGCCGCTGCGCTTTGCCGCCCATACGCCGTGTTTCCGCAGCGAGGCCGGCAGCTATGGCCGCGATACGCGCGGCATGATCCGTCAGCACCAGTTCGACAAGGTAGAGATGGTGCAGATCGTCCGCCCGGAAACCTCGATGCAGGCGCTGGAGCAGCTGACCGGTCACGCCGAGGAGATTCTCAAGGCGCTGGAACTGCCGTACCGCGTCATCACGCTGTGCACCGGCGACACCGGTTTCAGCAGCTGCAAGACCTATGACATCGAAGTGTGGCTGCCGGCGCAGAACACCTACCGCGAAATCTCCAGCTGCTCGAACATGTGGGATTTCCAGGCGCGTCGCATGCAGACCCGGTTCAAGGACGAGAACGGCAAGAACCAGTTCGTGCACACGCTGAACGGTTCCGGCCTGGCCGTTGGCCGGACGCTGGTCGCGGTGCTGGAAAACTACCAGAACGCCGACGGATCGGTCACGGTGCCGGTCGCGCTGCGGCCGTACCTGCGCGGGCTGGAAAAGCTCGAACCGCAAGCGTAATTGCCAGGCGAAAAAACAGCCGGTGTTGTCGACAGCACCGGCCGTTTTCATTGGCAGCGCTTAACCGTGGTGGTGGTGCGGTGCATCCGGGTTGCCCCAGGCGCGCAGCGCCTGGCTCTCGACCAGCAGATCGTCCATCTCCTGCACCGGGACCGGCCGGCTGAACAGGAAACCCTGACCGTAGGTGCAGCCGTTCTCGCGCAGGAAACGGAACTGCTCCTCGTGCTCGATGCCTTCGGCGATCGGCTCCAGACCGAGCGTGTGCGCCATTGACGTGATGGCGACGACGATGGCCGCGTCGTCCGGGTCCTCGTGCAGGTTCTGGATAAAGGCGCGGTCGATCTTCAGTACGTCGATTGGCAGCCGTTTCAGGTAGGCAAGCGACGAGTAGCCGGTACCGAAATCGTCGATGGCGAGCCGTACCCCCAGCGCTTTCAGGCTGGCCAGCGTGCGTCCCACTTCATGGGTATTGTCCATGGCCACCGATTCGGTGATCTCGAGTTCGAGCCACGAGGCGGGCAGGTTGCTGGTTTCGAGGATATTGCGCACTGTCTCGACGATATTCGGCTGGCGGATCTGCTTGCCGGACAGGTTGACCGCGATCGGGCCGGGCAGCAGGCCCTGCGCCAGCCAGGTCTGCGCCTGCTGGCAGGCATTGGCCAGTACCCATTCGCCGATGGCCAGAATCTGGTTGCTGTCTTCGGCCACCGGAATGAAACGGGTCGGCGGCACGGCACCCAGTTCGGCATTGTTCCAGCGCAGCAGGACTTCCATGCCGCACAGCGTCTCGGTATCGAGCCGGTATTTGGGCTGGTAGAACAGGCTGAGTTCCTGCCGCTCGATCGCGCGGTGCAGACCGGACTCTATCTGCATGCGCGATACCGTCTCCGCGTTCATGTCGGTGGTAAAGAACTCGAAAGTGTTCTTGCCGCTTTCCTTGGCCCGGTACATCGCGGTATCGGCGTTCATCAGCAGCACGTCGGCGTCTTCGCCGTCGCTGGGATAGATGGCGATGCCGATCGACGTGGTGGCGAAAATTTCCTGGTTTTCCAGCTCCAGCGGACTGATCAGTGCGTCGACCAGTTTCTGGGCGACCCGGGCAACATGGCGCACGTCCTGCACGTCCTCGACAATGACGGTGAATTCGTCACCGCCGAGCCGGGCGACGGTGTCGCTCTCGCGCAGCGTGGCGGTCAGCCGCTCGGCCACGGCGCACAGCAGGCGGTCACCCGCCTGGTGGCCGAGGGTGTCGTTGATGATCTTGAACCGGTCCAGGTCGAGAAACATCAGCGCCATCTGCTTCTGGTTGCGCCGGGTGCTGGTGATCGAGGCACTGAGCCGTTCCATGAACAGCGTGCGGTTCGGCAGCCCGGTCAGCGAGTCGTGGTTGGCCAGGTAGTGCAGCCGTTCTTCATTCAGCTTGCGCTGGGTAATGTCGGTGAAAATGCCGGCAAAATGGGTGTAGACACCCTGTTCGTTGCTGATGCCGGTGATGGTCAGGTGCTCGTGGTAATTCCTGCCATCCTTGCGGCGGTTGACGATCTCGCCCTGCCAGAAGCCGTTTTCCTGCAGGCTGGTCCACATGTGACGATAGAACGAGTCCGATTGCCGGCCGGAACTGAGCACCTTCGGCGTCTTGCCGACCACATCGTCCTGGGTCCAGCCGGTAATGCGGGAAAAGGCCGGGTTGACCGACTCGATGATGCCGGCGGCGTTGGTGATCAGGATGCCTTCCAGCGTCGACTCGAACACCTTGTGCGCAAGGCGCTGGTTCTGGCGCGAGGCATTCAGCGCTTCGTCGCGTTCCTTCAGCGCCGAGTGCAGCTCCTGCATGTATTCGTGTTCGATCTGCGCCAGGATGTCGGCAAAACCGACCAGTCCGCGCAGTTGCTCGTTGTCGTCGAGGACGCCGAGGTGGCGAACCCGGTGCTCGGACATCATCTTGCGTGCCGAGTACAGGCTGGTGTGCTGGCGGAGGGTTTGCAGCGGGCGGCTGGCCAGCTCGCCGGCGGCGGTCTGTGCCTGTTCCTTGATCACCAGCCGGAGCACGTCACGCTGGGTCAGGATGCCCGGCTCGCCGCCATCGTCGTAGTCGACGATCACCGCGTCCTGGCGCTCCTGGCGCATCTGCCTGGCCACTTCGGCCAGTGGCAGGGAATGGGCGACCCGCAGCGGCGGGCGCAGCGGGATGGTGCCGATTTCCTTCAGCTGCAGAAAGAATTCGGCTCCCTGGTTCAGTACCACATCGGTTTGCGACAGCACGCCGCGGTAGCGGTTGTCATCGTCGATCACCAGATAGTGGCGGATATTGTGATGACGGAAGTAGACGGCGGCTTCGCTGAAGGTGATGTTGTGCGGCAGGGTCTTGACCGGGCTCGACATGACCGACGAGATCGGGTGGGACAGGGCATGGGGATCCAGCAGGTCGAGGCGCAATACATCGGCTTCCGTCCAGATGCCGACCGCTTCACCATTTTCGTTCGTCACCAGGATGGATCCGCAGACCGCTTCGCGCATGCGTCTGGCCGCTTCGGCGATGGTGGTTTCCGGTCGACAGGTGAGCAGTTCCGGCGTGACTATCTTGCCGATGGTGCGCTGGGCGTCGATGGTGGTCACCTCGAGTGATAACGATGGATCAAGCAACAAATTATACAAGTCTTGCTGGGTCATTTGATAACAGTGTCATTGTTTTTGACTGCGCGCAATCCATTATCCGGCCGTGGTGACGCAGGCGAAGAAAAACCCCTGCATCGAGGGGTGATGTCCTGCTGGTCTGTGCGGCATCGGGCCTTTCCGGCCCGGTCCGTTTCGCGTCGAGGACGGGCTACTTGCTGCTTTCCTTGCTGCCGCTGTCGGGCCGGGTATCGGCCGGTGCTCCCTCGGCCGGCTTGTCTCCATCGGCCGGGTAGGCCGGGAAGCTGAAACCGGTGAACAGCTGCTTGGTGCGTTCCTGCATCTGGTTCTGCATTTCGACGAACAGATTGGTGCTCTGTTCCAGATAATTGGTCATCATGTTCTGCGCCGCCGGGCCCTGGAACTTCATGAAATCGGCCCACAGGTTCTTGCTCTGCGTCATCGGGCTGTCGCTCATCATCTGCCGGGTCTGGTCCTGCAGCTTGCCCTGCATCTGCGAGAACAGCTCCAGGTTCTTTTCCAGGTAACCGCCCATCAGCCCCTGCATCGCGTTGCCGTAGAAGCGGATCAGCCGGGTCAGCACATCGTAGGTGAACAGCGGCGCGCCGGACGATTCCTCTTCGAGGATGATCTGCAGCAGCACACTGCGGGTGATGTCGTCCTGGGACTTGGCGTCGATCACCTGCACGTCAACGTTCTCGACAACCAGTTGCTTGACGTCCTCGAGCGTGATGTAGGAACTGGTCGCGGTGTCGTACAGACGGCGGTTCGGGTACTTCTTGATAACCCGTTTCTCGCTGCTCATGGTTTATCTCCGGCTGTTATTGGGTTTTTGTCGCCTTGCCCGGCGGCTGGGACAGGCGCTCGTTGTCTCGTCCGACGCCATCATAGCGGCGCGACCACGTTGGCGGTAGGTTTTTGCCGCGATGCGCCATCCGACGAGATATTTTTTTCGCATTGCGGATGAATGAAACAGAAATCTCCGCCGGAGGGGGTGGAGCGCAAGTTCTTCATCATAAAAAGATAATTATTGATGTCCAACAATCTGATTTGTTGACTATGCCAAATTCGACTTCTAGAATTCCCCTGCATGTTGCAGAGCACAATTGAGTGCCGCCCCCCCTTTACGCGCACTCTACATTAGGAGAAATGTAAATGTTCAATCAGGAAGAACTCAGCAAAGCCCACTTCAACCAGTTTGAATCGCTGCTGCGCCTCGCTCATATCTCGCTGGCCGGCGTCGAACGCATCGTTCGTCTGCAACTGGATGCTTCGCGCCAGTCGCTGGAAGAAAACGGCAAGCTGGTTCGCGAACTGAGCCAGACCACCGACCCGCAGCAGGCTGCCCAGCAACTGAACAAGGTGACGGCATCGGCCGTCGAGCAGGTGGTCAACCACTCGCGCAACCTGTACGAAGTGGTGTCGGAAGTCCAGACCGAAGTCGCCCGCCTGACCGAAGAGCAGATCGGCCAGTACAACAAGTCGCTGATCAGCACCATCGACACGCTGGCCAAGAACGCCCCGGCCGGCAGTGACAGCGCCATCAATGCCGTCAAGTCCGGCATCGCCGCCTCGGCCGCCGCCGTCAACAGCCTGACCAAGGCCGCGCAGCAGGTTTCCGATTTTGCCGGTTCCAGCGTCAAGGCAGCGACCACCGCGACCGCCGACGCCGTCAAGAGCAATGCCAAGAAGGCGACCAGCAGCCAGGTCTGACCGCCTGACGGCAGTTAACGCCTCACCGCATTGAAGAATTGCCCCTGCCGGCCGGCCGGGGCAATTCCTTGTCGGCTCTCAGGGTTTTGGTTGCGTGCCGGCAGGGCTACAATGGCGGCTTCAGTCTTCCAGCCGACCTATCGCACGACGCCATGAAAATCAGCACACAGTTCGACTCCGGCAGTATCGAAGTCGTCAGCGCGGAGCGCTTTGACGATATTCAGCTCAAGATTCGCGCCGACAATGCATCGGAATTCACTCAGTGGTTCCACTTTCGTCTGCAGGGTGCGGCCTACCAGCCCTGTGTGATGCGCTTCCTCAATACCGGGGAAACCGCCTATCCGGCCGGCTGGGAAGACTACAACCTGTGCGCGTCGTACGACCGCGTCAACTGGTTCCGCGTGCCGGCCAGCTACGACGGCAACATCATGACCGTCGAGCACACACCGCTGGCCAACAGCGTGTACTACGCCTACTTCGAGCCGTATGGCTGGGAACGCCACCTCGACCTGATCGGCGAGGCGCAGGGTTCCGGCCTCTGCCAGGTTACCGACCTCGGCACCACCATCGATGGCCGCGACATCAACCTGCTGACGGTCGGGCATGAGGTGTCGTCCGACCTGAAGATCTGGGTCATCGCCCGCCAGCACCCGGGCGAAACCATGGCCGAATGGTTTGCCGAAGGCCTGCTGCGCCGTCTGCTCGACTGGCAGGATCCGATTTCGCGCATCCTGCTCGAACATGCCACCTTCTACATCGTTCCGAACATGAACCCGGACGGCTCGGTGCGCGGCAATCTGCGCACCAATGCCGCCGGTGCCAACCTGAATCGCGAGTGGCTGTCGCCCAGCCTGGAACGCAGCCCCGAGGTGTACTGCGTACAGGCCAAGATGCGCGAAACCGGCGTCGACCTGTTCCTCGACATCCATGGTGACGAGGCGATACCGTACGTGTTCGTCGCCGGCACCGAGGGCGTGCCGGGCTACAGCGAGCGCATCGCCGAGCTGGAATCCGCCTTCAAGCACCATCTGGAACTGGCCAGCCCGGACTTCCAGGACGAGCAGGGCTACGACAAGGACAAGCCGGGCGAAGCCAATCTGTCGATGGCGACAGCCTGGGTCGGCCATACTTTCGACTGCCTGGCCTATACGCTGGAAATGCCGTTCAAGGACAACGCCAACCTGCCGGATGACGATTATGGCTGGAACGGTCAGCGCAGCCTGCGCCTCGGCGAGGCGATGCTGAACCCGATCTACGCCGTACTCGAACGCCTGCGCGCCCAGCAGCGCTGATCTGCGGGATGGCGCAAACGCCCCGGCCGCGGCTTCGCGGCCGGGGCGTTGTTCATTCTGCGAGGAAGCGGGCGACCGCCGCGCTGGCCGGTTCGAGCAGCGGCTGCTGGCAATCCAGCCGGAGCAGGTCGGGCATCGAGCGCATCCAGGTCAGCTGGCGCTTGGCCAGCTGGCGGGTGGCGGCCACGCCCTGCTCGACAAAGGTGCGCTGGTCGCACTGGCCGTCGAGCAGCGACCAGGCCTGGCGGTAGCCGACGCAGCGGATCGACGGCAGATCGGCATGCAGGCCCGGATACTTGCTCCGCAGTGCGCGCACCTCGTCGAGAAAACCCGCTTCCAGCATCATCTGAAAACGCCGCTCGATGCGCTCGTGCAGCCAGGCGCGCTCCTGCGGCCACAGTGCCAGTTTCAGCACATCGTACGGCAGCGCTTCGCCCTGGCTTTGCTGATGGAAGGCCGACATCGGCGTACCGCTGATGCGCCAGACCTCCAGCGCACGCTGCAGGCGCTGGCTGTCGTTCGGCGCCAGTCGTGCGGCCGTGACCGGGTCGACGGCCGCCAGTTCGGCGTGGATGGCCGGCCAGCCGTGCAATGCCGCCTGATGGTCGATTTCGGCGCGGATCGCGGCATCAGCCTGCGGCAGGTCGGACAGGCCGGCACTCAGCGCGCGGTAATACAGCATGGTGCCGCCGACCAGCAGCGGAATGCGGCCGCGCGCGACGATATCGTCCATCAGCGCGCGCGCATCGCTGGCAAACCGGGCTGCCGAATAGCTGTCCAGCGGTGACAGGATGTCGATCAGATGATGCGGGGCCTGGCGCAGTTCGTCGGCGGTCGGCTTGGCAGTGCCGATATCCATGTCCCGGTAGATCAGCGCCGAGTCGACGCTGATCAGTTCCAGCGGAAACCGTGCCTGCAGCGAGATGGCGAGACCGGTCTTGCCGCTGGCGGTCGGGCCGACAAGAAACAGGGCTTTGGGGCGGGGCATGGGCAGTATCAAATGACGGAGAAGGCGCGAAGGGTAGCAGAAGCGCCGGCCACGCTCACCCCGGCGGGGCGGCCAGCGTAGCCAGTAGCGCCTGCAATTGCGCACGAAGCGTCGTGAACTCCGCCGGCGTCATCGACAGCTGGCACAGCATGGCCTCCGGAACCGACACGGCGCGCTGCTTCAGCGCCCAGCCGGCCTTTGTCAGGGAGATCATCACCCGCCGCTCGTCTTCCTCGGCGCGCTGGCGGGCAATCAGCCCCTGCGCCGCCAGCCGTTTCAGCAGCGGCGTCAGCGTGCCACTGTCCAGATACAGCAGACGACCCAGTTCACCGACGGTTCTGGGCGCGTCTTCCCACAGCACCAGCATGACCAGATACTGTGGATAAGTCAGCCCGAGCGCTTCCAGCAACGGACGGTAGCGCCGCGTCAGCAGATTGCTGGCGGCGTACAGCGGGAAGCACAGTTGCTGGTCCAGTCTGAGCGGGTCGGTCATCGGTCTCTTCATTGGGGCGTTCCGGCCACAGCGGGGGCTGCGGCCGGAATGGCACGGGATTACAACACGGCGAGGGCGGCGCTGTAATCCGGTTCCTGGCCGATTTCGGCCACCAGTTCGGCATGCAGTACCTTGTCATGCTCGTCGAGGACCACGACCGCACGCGCTGCCAGGCTGGCCAGCGGCCCGGACGACTGCAGCACGCCGTAGTGAGCGAGGAACTCGCCGCCACGCAGTGTCGACAGTGTGACCACATTGTCGATGCCTTCGGCGCCGCAGAAGCGTTTCTGCGCGAACGGCAGGTCGGCCGAGATGCACAGCACCACCGTGTTGTTCAGTGCGGCCGCTTTTTCATTGAACTTGCGGACCGACATGGCGCAGGTCGGGGTGTCGACACTCGGGAAAATGTTCAGGATCTTGCGCTTGCCGGCGAACTGGCTCAACGGCACATCGGCCAGATCGGCGCCGACCAGCGTGAAAGCCGGGGCCGTGCTGCCCGGGGCCGGCAGCGTGCCGGTGACGTCGATCGGGGTGCCGCGAAGCGTAACGGTGGCCATGGTGAGACTCCTGTTCAGGTCGGGAAGGGAAACACGGGATGTGATGGCCTTTATCATAGGTCGTTAAATTGTATTGTGCAAAATATAATTTTGAGCAATACAATTCGTGAAAGCACAGCCAGTCTGATGATATCGATCGATATTTTCGTTCTAATCACGACTAAAACGACGTGTACACTGGGAACCCGATCCACCCCGCGGGCGGTGGAGGATTGCCGTCACGCCCGTTGCTGATGGATGATGCGCGGCTCGCATGCCGCGTTACAGTAAGGAAGAAACAACATGTCATTGATGCCACCCGACTCCGCCGTTGCGCCCGGGACCCGCGCGTTGCGGGTCGAGGCGGTTGGCAGCGCCAGGCTGCCGACTGCACACGGGGAGTTCGTTGCGCACGCGTTCCGGGACCGCAGCAGCGGCATCGAACACCTTGCGCTGACCATGGGGTCGCCCTCCGGCGACGGCGTGCTGGCGCGGATGCACTCGGAGTGCCTGACCGGGGACGTGCTCGGTTCGCGCCGCTGCGATTGCGGCGAGCAACTGGATCTGGCGCTGCAGCGCATTGCCGAACAGGGGTGCGGTGTATTGCTGTACCTGCGCGGCCAGGAAGGGCGCGGGATCGGCATCGGGCACAAGATCCAGGCCTATGCGCTGCAGGACAGCGGGCTGGATACCGTGGCGGCCAATGTGGCGCTCGGCCTGCCGGTCGACGCGCGACGCTACGATTTTGCCGCCGACATACTGCGCCTGCTGGGCGTGCGATCGGTACGGCTGATGAGCAACAACCCGGACAAGAAGGTCGCCCTCGAAGCGGCCGGCATCCCGGTGACCGAACTGCTGCTGCACGCCGTGCCGCAGCACGCCGACAACCGGGCCTATCTGCAGACCAAGCGCACCCGGATGGGACACCTGCTCGACCCGGCATGACAGCCGCCGCGGAGGGCTGTCGCCCTCCGGGAGCTGCAATCAGTCGGGCCTGTACCGACGCCACTCAGGCCGTCGGTGCCCCCGGTTATTTCAGCGCATAAATGGCCGGCAGGTTGCGCCAGGCGCCGCGGACGTCCATGCCGTAACCGAACACATAGCGGTTCGGCACGTCGATACCGACAAAATCGGCCTTGATCGGCTTCGGCTTGTCGATCAGCTTGTTGGCGAACACGCCGCTGTAGAACGCCTTTGCACCCATTTCCATCACTTTTTCGCGGATGGCGGCCATGGTTTCGCCTTCGTCGAGGATGTCGTCCAGCACCAGCACCACCCGGTCGCGCACGTCTTCCTTCGGCGCGGTGCGCCAGGTGATGGCGCCGCCCTGGGTCTTGTCGCCGTAACGGCTGACGTGCACATAGTCGAAGTCGAGCGGGAATTGCAGACGCGGCAGCAGCTGGCCGGTAAACACCACGGCGCCACCCATCACGGACAGCACCAGCGGGTATTCGTCGCCCAGCAGCGCGGTGATTTCGGTCGCCATGCGGTCGACGGCGACGCTGACTTCTTCCGCCGTGAACAGCACGTCGGCGCTATTGAGCAAGCCACGGGCAGCGGCAACATTGGGCATGATCGGTTCCTTGAACAATATGGGGTAGGGCAAGGGAACGGAAACGGCGAAGCCGCTTCGCGAAGGAAGCGGCCTGGTCGATGACGGTTCCCCGCCGGTCGGACGCGATTCTAGCGTTATTTGCGCCCGGCCAGCCAGTTGTCGAACGCGGCGCCGACTTCCGGGTGCTTGAGTGCGAAATCCACCGTCGCTTTCAGATAGCCGAGCTTGGAGCCGCAGTCATAGCGGACGCCGCTCAGCGCCAGTGCGTGTACCGGCTCGTCGCGCATCAGCAGGTCGATGCCGTCGGTCAGCTGGATCTCGCCGCCGGCGCCGGGCTTGATCGCCCGCAGCTTGTCGAAAATGGCCGGGGTCAGGATATAGCGGCCGACCACGGCCAGATCGGACGGCGCATCCTGCGGCTTCGGCTTCTCGACGATGCTGGTCACGCGCTGCAGGCCGTTCTCGTCGCGTACTTCGACGATGCCGTAGGAGCCGGTTTCGCTGCGCGGTACGCGCTCGACGCCCAGCACTGAGCTGCCGGTGGTCTGGTAGCAGGAAATCATTTCTGCCATGGCGCCATTCGGCATGTCGATCAGGTCGTCGGCCAGGATGACCGCGAACGGCTCGTCGCCGACCGCCGGTCGTGCGCACAGCACGGCGTGACCGAGCCCCAGCGCTTCGGCCTGGCGGATATACACGCAGGATACATTCTTCGGCAGGATGTCCTGCACCGTGTCGAGCAGCACATGCTTGTTGCGCAGCTCCAGTTCGTTTTCCAGCTCGTAGGCCTTGTCGAAATGGTCCTCGATGGCGCGCTTGTTGCGCCCGGTAATGAACACCAGCTCGGTAATGCCTGCGGCGACCGCTTCCTCGACGGCATACTGGATCAGGGGCTTGTCCACCACTGGCAGCATTTCTTTCGGGCTGGCCTTGGTGGCGGGCAGAAAACGGGTGCCCATGCCGGCGACGGGGAATACGGCTTTACGGATCGGTTTCATGAAAAGTCTTCGTATGGTGGGATGCAGTGCAGCGTTTCCCGGCGCAAGGCGGGATCGGTCGACATAGTACCAGTGCCATAAAGCAAATCGGAGCCGGTGCTTGCACCAGGCTCCGATTTTTTCTGCTGCAGTCAGACGCTCAGACCAGCCCGTCGCGCCGCATGCCGTCCAGTACCTTGACGAAGGCGCGCATTTCCTCCGGGGTGCCGATGGTCAGGCGGTTCCAGCCATCGGTATGGTCGAACAGCCGTCCGACCAGAACGTGGCGCTTTTTCATCTCGGCCTGATAGGCGGTGGTGCTGCCCTTGATCCGGTGCATGATGAAGTTGGCCTGCGACGGCATGTAGTCGAGGTGCAGGCGCTTGAAGGCGTCGACGGCGATGGCCCGACCCTGCGCGGTCGAGGCCAGGCTGTGCCGGATCCATGCCGCATCTTCCAGCGAGGCGCGGGCGGTGGCGGCGCCGGCCAGGTTGATATTGTCGATCGAGATGTGCGCATCGTACTGGGCGATGGTGTCCGGATGGGCGAAGGCATAGCCGACGCGGACCCCGGCCAGACCGAAGACCTTGGAGCAGGTGCGCAGCACGATCACGTTTTTCCTGCCCTGTTTGACCCACTTGATCGCGCTCTGGTAACGCGGGTCGGTCACGTACTCGTGGTAGGCCTCGTCGACGATGAAGGTCACGCGATCCGGCGCGCTGGCGATCCACTTGTCGATCACGGCCGCCGGGGTGATGGTGGCGGTCGGGTTGTTCGGATTGCACAGATAGATGGTGCTCGGGCCCGGGTGGGCATCGGCGGCGGCACGCATGCCGGCAATGTCGAGCACATGATCGCGGGTCAGGCCGACCTTGACCGTTTTCAGACCCATGGCTTTGGCGTGGACCTCGGCGTTGTTGAAGGTCGGATCGGCGACCACCAACTGGGCATTCGGCGTCAGCGCTGCGTTCAGGACGGCGGTGTGGATCAGTTCGGACGAGCCGTTGCCGAGGATCACCTGCTTGTCGCTCAGCCCGTTGAGGCGGGCAATGGTGGCGACCAGCGCTTCGCGCGCGTCGTCCGGATAGCGGCATGACTGGCCGGGCAGCACGGCCGCCAGCGCCTGTTTGGCGCGCGGCGACATGCCCAGCGAGTTCTCGTTGAAATTCAGTCGCAGCGGCGTGTCGGCCGACGGAATGAATACCGCCGGGCTGTCATTGGCGGCCGGGGCCGCCGTTGCCGGGGTCTGCGCCACGGCTCGCGACCCCAGGGCGGCGAGGCCGACCAGCAAACCGGACGACTTGAGCAAAGTGCGACGATCCATGATGACTCCCATGAAGGTTTGATAAAAGCGGGTACGCAGGCAGTGACACTGCATTGCCATTGATATTACGGAGCGGGTCGTCGCATTTGCTGGGTCACATCAAGGAAACCCCGGTCTGGCCACGAATGGTAATCAGGGGTCGCATTGCCGCAACCGTCATGCTGGCCAGATAGGCGAGGCAAATAAAAACGCCTGCAAGATATGTCTTGCAGGTGTTTTTGAGGGGGCCGGAGACGGAAAAGCGTCCTATGACCCAAGCAGTGCCAGCAGCCCGTCCTGGTCGAGAATGGCCACGCCGAGCGCCTGTGCCTTGTCCAGCTTGCTGCCCGCCGCGTCGCCGGCGACCACATAGTCGGTCTTTTTCGACACGCTGCCGGCCACCTTGCCGCCGGCGGCCTCGATGCGTGCCTTGGCGTCATCGCGGGTCAGGGTGGGCAGGGTGCCGGTCAGCACGAAGGTCTTGCCGGCCACGCCGTCGACGTAGCTGTCCGTGGTGGCTGCGACCTGCGGCCAGTCGACGCCAAGCGCGCACAGGTCGGTGACGACGTCGCGGTTATGCGACTCGGCGAAGAAGTCGACGATCGAGCGCGCGACGATCGGGCCGACATCCGGCACCGCGACCAGCGCGGTCTCGTCGGCGGCCATCAGCGCATCCAGGGTGCCGAAGTGGCGCGCGAGATCGCGCGCGGTCGATTCGCCGACATTGCGGATGCCGAGCGCGTAGATAAAGCGCTCGAAACGGGTATGGCGGGCGACGTCGATCGCCTGTACCAGGTTCTGCGCGCTCTTGTCGCCCATGCGATCGAGGCCGGCCAGCTGATCGGCCTGCAGCCGGAACAGATCGGCCGGCGTGGTCACCCACTGCTTTTCCACCAGCTGGTCGACCAGTTTTTCGCCCAGGCCCTCGATATCCAGTGCCCGCCGGCTGGCGAAGTGCTGCAGCGCCTGCTTGCGCTGGGCCGAGCAGTACAGTCCGCCAGAACAGCGCGCGATGGCTTCGTCCTCGGCGCGGACGATATGCGAGCCGCAGACCGGGCATTGCGTCGGCATGACGAATTCAGCGGCATCGGCCGGCCGGCGGTCGGCGACGGCGGCCACGACTTCCGGGATCACGTCGCCGGCGCGGCGGACGATCACGGTGTCGCCGATGCGGATGTCCTTGCGCCGGACCTCGTCTTCATTGTGCAGCGTGGCATTGGTCACGGTCACGCCGCCGACGAACACCGGCTGCAGGCGGGCGACCGGGGTCACGGCGCCGGTGCGGCCGACCTGGACCGTGATCGCCTCGACCACGGTCAGTGCTTCCTCGGCCGGAAACTTGTGCGCGATGGCAAAGCGCGGTGCGCGCGACACAAAGCCGAGCTGATGCTGGTCGGCGACGGCATTGACCTTGTACACCACGCCATCGATATCGAACGGCAGCGTGGCGCGCCGTTCGAGAATGGACTCGTACTCGTGGATCAGCGCCTCGACCCCGCACACCACCGTACGCTCGCGGCAGACCGGGAAGCCCAGCTGCTGCAGCCAGTCCATGGTGGCGGAATGGGACGGCGGCGCGTCGGCGCCGTCCGGTTCGACCAGCGAGTAGGCGAAGAAAGCCAGCCGGCGGCTGGCCGTGATGCGGGAATCGAGCTGGCGCAGGCTGCCGGCGGCGGCATTGCGCGGATTGACGAAGACCTTGAGGCCGGCGGCGGCCTGGTCGGCGTTCAGCCGCTCGAAGTCGCGCTTCAGCATCAGCACTTCGCCGCGCACTTCCAGTCGTGCCGGCAACGGTGTGGCAAACAGGTCGGTCGCCGGCGGGGGTGTCAGCCGCAGCGGGATCGACTGCACGGTGCGCAGGTTCTCGGTCACGTTCTCGCCGGTGCTGCCGTCACCACGGGTCGCGCCCTGCACGAACACACCGTCCTCATACACCAGGCTGACGGCCAGACCGTCGAATTTCGGTTCGACTGCGTATTCGACCCGCTCGCGGCCGAGGCCTTCGCGCACGCGGGCGTCGAAGGCCAGCAGCTCGGCATGGCGCTGAGCCGGGTCGTCGGCCTGCATATCGGAAAAGACGTTGTTCAGCGACAGCATCGGTACTGCATGGCGGACTTCGCCGAACGCGGCCAGCGGCAGGCCGCCGACACGCTGACTGGGCGAGTCGGCACTGCGCAGTTCGGGGTGCGCGCGTTCCAGCTCGCACAGTTCGCGGAAGCGCAGATCGTATTCGGCGTCGGGCACGCTGGGCGTGTCGAGCACGTAATACTCGTGATTGTAACGATGCAAAAGCGCGCGCAGCTGGGCTGCGCGCGCGGCAGGTGATGCGGAGAGGGTCATGCGAACAGGCGTAGGGCGGCAATGGAGCCGGGGGCGATGCCGCGGTCATCCATGCGGGAGTGGATCTGGGCCAGCTGCTGGCGGATGACCGCCAGGCTGGCATCGGAAAGCGGGCGACGGGCGTCGTCGACCAGCTCGGCATCGAGCAGCTGCGCCAGCTGGCGCGAGAAGGCGACTGCACGCTCGAACACGTCGGCACTGCCGGCCACGCGCGGCACGTCGAAAACCAGCGAAATGCGGCTGTAGCGCTTTTCCAGCAGGTCCTGCAGCGAGAACGGGCGGTCGTCGCCGCTGGACAGGCAGTACAGGCTGTTGCCGGACTCGGACAGGTAGTGGAAGCGGCCGTCGGCCTCCAGATGCATGCCGTGGGCTTCGGCCAGGCTGCGCAGCTTGGTGCCGTAGAACGGCTTGTGCGCGATCAGGTTCAGGTTGATCAGCACGTCGACATCGGCGCAGAAGCGGTCGAGTTCGCGCGCGGCCGCCAGCGTCGGCTGGCTCTGCGGCAGGGTGACCAGACCGCCATGGTGGGCGGCAAAGTCTTCGACCTGATCAACGAACTGGCCGATCTCGGCTTCGCTGACCGCGCCGCCGCGATCGACCAGTTGCAGGCCGATATGGACGTGGCTGACCGGCGTGGCCGGCGGGGCACCATTGGCGACCAGCCATTCACCCTGGGCACTGCGGGCAATGACCTGAATGCGGCGCTGGGCGTCGATGCGCGGCCAGGCCTGCAGCGTCGCCGCCGGGGAGAAGGCCACCTCGGCGATAAAGTCGAGTGTCGGTTCCAGCATCGACACGATCAGGGCCTGGCGGTCGGCACCGTTGATGGCGCTGACGACCGGCTCGGCATCGAACGACGGTTCCTGCGGGTCTTCCGCGACCAGGGGGGCCGGCTCGTCGGCCAGGTCCGGCAACGGCGATTCCACCTCTTCAGTCTGCGGGACGGCCGGCTGCTGTGCCAGACGCGGCTCGGACGCCTCGTCCAGCTCCGGCAGCGGTGCATCGTCATCGGGCAGGCTGTCGCGCGGGGCTGCGACCGGCTCGGCATCGGTGGCACTGAAGGCGGTCAGCGACTCGCGCGGCGCGTCGTCATCGGCCAGCAGGCTCGGTTCCAGCCGCTCGGCGCTGCCGTCGCGAACCTGGTGGTTCGGCGTGTCCAGTAGCGGGTCGGACTGATTCTGGCGGAACGACTCAGCGGTTTTTCTGCGGAAGCGCTGTTCCTGCCAGACGTTGTAGCCGTACACCACTGCGATCACGGCGACAGCGAGTGCAATGAGGGCATAGTGCAGATCGGTCATGAGTGCGGTTTCCGTTGCAAAAGCGATATTCCGACGATTATAGCGGCGGCACGCCACTTGACGACCCGCTACGGACAATTTAGCTGCAGACCGTCCTTGCTACATCGCTTCCCGCATGCGCAGCGCCTCGACGATATCGACCGCGACGATGCGCGAGACCCCCTGTTCCTGCATGGTCACGCCGACCAGCTGTTCGGCCATTTCCATGGTCAGCCGGTTATGGCTGATATAGAGAAACTGGGTTTTGTCGGCCATTTTCTTCACCAGCTCGCAGAAACGGCCGGTATTGGCGTCGTCCAGGGGCGCATCGACCTCGTCCAGCAGGCAGAACGGCGCCGGATTGAGCTGGAACAGCGAAAACACCAGACTCATCGCCGTCAGCGCCTTTTCGCCGCCGGACAGCAGGTGGATGGTGCTGTTCTTCTTGCCCGGCGGCTGGGCGATGATCTGGATGCCGGCATCGAGCAGATCCTCGCCGGTCAGGACCAGTCGCGCCTGGCCGCCACCGAACAGCAGCGGGAACAGTTCCATCATCGAGGCATTGACCGCCTCGAAGGTGCTGCGCAACTGTTCTCGGGTTTCGCCGTCGATGCGGGTGATCGCCTGCTCCAGCGTCGCCATGGCCGCAACCAGATCCTCGTGCTGCGCCAGCAGATAGGTTTCGCGCTCGCGTGCCCCGCTCAGTTCGTCCAGCGCGGCCAGGTTGACCGCGCCAAGCGCATTCAGCGCCTGGGCCAGCTTGCCGATATCCGCGGTCAGCGTCGCGGCCTTCCGGCCCTCGCTCAGCCGCGCCACCAGCGCATCTTCGTCAGCCTTGGCCTCGCGCAGTTCCTCGTCATAGCGCTCGAACGCCAGCTTGGCTTCCTGCGCTTTCAGCAGCATCTGGCTGATCGCGTCGCGTACCGGCGCCAGCCCGCTGTCGGCATCGTGCCGGGCGCGGGTCAGCTCGCGCAGTCGCTGCTCGGCCGCCTGCGATGTCTCGCGCGCGGCGGTGACGGCGTCCTGGGCCTGTTCGCGGGCATACAGCGCTTCATGCAGCCGGTCGGCCAGATCGTCGTCGTCGAAGGTTTCGCGTTCGATCGCCAGCGCTTCGAGTTTCTCGGCCAGGATATCCAGCCGTTCGTTCAGTTCGCCCCGGCGGCGTTCCAGCTCGCTGACCCGCTGCTGGCTGCTGGCCAGCGCAAAGCGGGTTTCCTGTCCCTGCCGCTCCAGTTCGCGCGCCTTGTCGCGCGCCAGCGCCAGACCGGTCTCGGCGTCCAGTCGCGCCACGCGTGCCTGTTCCAGCGCGGCGGCGACTTCGTCCAGCGACAGCTGGGCTTCCTCCGCACTCAACTGTGCTTCCTCGATCTGCAGACGTTCGCTGGCATCATCGTCGTCCAGCCGCTGCAACTCGTCGGCGATGGCCTGGGCACGTGCCTCGCCCTGATGTTTCTTCTGCTCGATGGCCGACAGGGTCAGGCGTGCGTCGGTGTCCGCCTGCTGGGCCGCGGCCTGCGCATCGCGGGCGGCGGCAATGGCGTCGCGGGTCGCGGCGCGCTCGCTGTCCAGCGTGGTCAGCCGCGCTTCCAGCGCCAGCAGCTGCGGCTGTTGCCGGTCGCGTTGCGCCAGCAGCGCGTCACGTTCGGCGCGGCGGGCCACGATCGAGGTTTCCCCGCGCTGGGCGTGATAGTGGATGCCATGGCGGCTGACGGCATGCCCGTCCACGGTATAGCAGCGACCGCCCGGCGGCAGGCTGTCGCGCAGGGCAAGGGCGGCGTCCAGCGAGTCGGCGGCGAAACACAGAGCCAGCGTATCGCCCAGCAGTGGCGCAAAGCGTGCATCGTCCAGCGTGATGTGGCGCAGCAACGGCGTCAGCGCTGACGGCGGCAGCGCCAGTGCGGCTGCCTCGCGTGCCAGCACCAGCGGCGCCGGCGGGGTGTCGCTCGGCAGCGTTGCGCTCAGGCGCGCCGTGGCGGTATGGGCGAGGGCGGCTTCCAGCGCGGTTTCCCAGCCGGCGTCGATGCGCAGCGCATCGAGCAGTTGCGGCGCGTCGGCCAGTTGCTGGCGGGCGAGCCAGTCGCCCATGCCGGCGCGGGCCTGTGCCGCATCGAGCAGCTTGGTCAGGGCGCCGGCCTCGGCGTCGAGCGCCGACAGCGCATCGCGCTGGCTTGCACGCTCGCGATCGACCGCCTGCCGTTCGCGGTCGAGCTCGGCCAGACGGTTTTCCTCGTGGTCGACGGCCTGGCGCGCGGTATCCAGCGCACTGGCGGACTGACGGGCGGCATCGGCGGCATCGGCCAGTTCGCCGGCGGCCGGCAGTGCCAGTTCGGCATGTTCGTCGCGCAGCCGGCCACGGCGTTCCTGCAACTGGGCCAGCGTGCGCTGGCCAGCGGCGGCGCGCTGCTCGGCCAGGTCGCGGCCCCGGGTCAGTTCGGCGACCTTGTTGGTCAGCGCGGCCAGCTGGCTGTCGCGGCTGCGGAACTGCTGCTCGGTATCCGGCAGGCTGCCGTCGCCGCCGTCCAGCGCCATCTGCGCTTCCTCGGCCGCGTACCGGGCTTCGTCACGGCGTTCGGTCCATTCGGCCAGTTCGGTCTCGATCTGGTGCGCCTGGCTGGCGAGTGCCGATTGTTCGGTGCGGGCGCTGGCGAATTCGCGCTCGACCCGCGCCCGGGTGTCCTGATGATGTCGTGCCTGTTCTTCCCGCCGCGCGACCTGCGCCGACAGATCGGCCAGGTGCTGCTGGCGGGTGCTGACTTCGTCGCCGGCCGCGAAATGCGCTTCGCGTGCCGCTTCGATCGCCGCGTCCAGCTCGGTGCCGCGTGACGACAGCATCGCCAGCTCGGTTTCCAGTCGCGCCAGTTCGGCACTGGCCTTCGCCTCGGCTTCCTGTGCATCGCGCTTGCGCGTCAGCGCCAGCAGGTTCTGCAGCTCGGCCAGTTCGTCGCGCATGCCCTGGTAGCGCTGCGCGACCTCGGCCTGTTCGGCCAGTTTTTCGACCTGACGGGTCAGTTCCTCGCGGATATCGTGCAGGCGGGCGAGGTTGTCACGGGTATCGGCCAGCCGCGATTCGGTTTCCTTGCGGCGCTCCTTATACTTGGATACGCCGGCGGCTTCTTCCAGATAGGCACGCAGTTCTTCCGGGCGGGCCTCGATAATGCGCGAGATCATGCCCTGTTCAATGACCGCATAGCCCTTGGTGCCGACGCCGGTGCCAAGAAACAGGTCGGCGATATCGCGCCGGCGCACCTGCTGGCCATTGATCCAGTAGCTCGATTCCCCCTGCCGGGTCAGTACGCGCTTGATGGCGATTTCAGTGTACTGGCCCCAGGTGCCGGATGCGCGGCCCTCGCCATTGTCGAATACCAGTTCGACCGAGGCCCGGCTGCCGGGCTTGCGCGTGCCGGAGCCGTTGAAGATCACGTCCTGCATCGACTCGCCACGCAGCTGCTTGGCCGAGGATTCACCCAGCACCCAGCGCACGGCGTCGATCACGTTCGATTTGCCGCAGCCGTTCGGGCCGCAGACGGCGACCAGCTGACCCGGCACCGGGATCGAGGTCGGGTCGACGAAGGATTTGAAGCCGGCGAGTTTGATATGGGTGAGGCGCACGTTGAACCCGGGGGGCGGTAGAGTCGATGCGCATTTTACGTGAAGCGGCAGCGGACAGGCCCGCGAGATGCGGGCCTGTCAGGAGGGGGCGTTTTTTACCTGCAGCCGGTCTTGCGCTTCAGGCTTTCGGTACGCGGATCAGATAACGGATGGTCGGGCCGTCCTGCTGGATGTCGAGCATCTCGTAGCCGTGGTTGCGGGCGTCGAGCGGGATGTTGTTGATCGACTGCGGGCAGTCGCTGATCACTTCCAGCACCTGGCCCGGCGCCAGCTGCGGCAGCGCTTCCAGCGTGGCGACGGCAGGATACGGGCACGGTTCACCGACCATGTCGAGGCGGAAATCGGGGGCGGGCAGCGTGCTCATGCGGACTCCTTGGCAAGACGGGGGGCAGCGGTCGACTGGCGGGCGAAGAAGCGTTTTTCCCACCACAGGATCAGGCCGAAGGCGACCGCAAGCAGCAGATAGGTGACAAACAGGCCGCCAATCGGGCCGAACTGCTGCAACAGATTGATTTTTTCGTAGTTGGTAGCGAGAGCCGGGGCCACATCGTCCCAGACGTAGGCGAGGGCGGTCGCGCCGATGATATTGCCGAGGCCGACCCACCAGTAGTGAACCTGGCCTTCGACCGCGCGGTACATCCAGCCGGTTTCGCAGCCGCCGGCCAGCACGATGCCGAAGCCGAACAGCAGACCGCCGATGACGGCATTCGGGCCGGCCCACAGGATCTTCGGCTCGGCGCCCATCTGCACATAGCTGAAGATGCCGATGGCGCTGACCGCCATGCCGAGGATGATGGCTTTGGCCATCTGCGTGCGGCCGGTGATCCACAGGTCGCGGAACGCCGAGGTGAAGCAGACTTGCGCGCGCTCGATGATCAGGCCGAAAGCCAGCCCGAACAGGGCGGCAAAACCGAGTTTCGGCGCATCGAAGGCCCGGGCGACGGCCCACAGCACAAAGGCGACGAACACCAGCATGCCGATGCGGAAGCGACGGGCGGCCACGGCCGGGTCGGCGGTCAGCGCGGTGGCGGCGGAGACTTTCTGCAATTTGACCGGGATGCGGAACATCGGCAGCAGCGTGAAGCGGGCGCCGAAGTACGAACCGGCGGCGGTGGCCAGCGCGAAGAACCACGCATGCAGCGAGAACTGCGGGATGCCGGTAAAGAAGGCCGCCAGATTGCAGCCCATCGCCAGCCGGGCGCCGAAGCCGGCGATGATGCCGCCGATCACGGCCTGGGCGATGCGGATGCGGTGCTGCGGCACGCGCAGCTTGACGTTGTTCGCCCACAGCGCGGCGGACAGGCAGCCGGCGAACATGCCGATGATCATCATCCCGTCGACGCGCGTCAGCGGCGTGCCGTCGAGGTGGATCACCTTGAAATAGCCCCAGGTCTCCGGATGGAAGCCGGCGAACTGCAGCAGATGGCCACCCCAGCGGGTGAATTCGCCGGTCACGGCCCAGAAGGTGCCGGTCAGGCCGAAGTAGTAGGTGGCCAGCACGCCAGCGGCGATGACGGCCGGTACCGGATTCCAGAACTTGATCAGGTATTGTTGTTTGAATGACTCCCAGGTCATGGGATGGGGCTCCGGGAAGGCACGCGACGAGCGCCGCGTGAGGGTTAGGCGCCGCGAGGGACGACAAGGGACAGGGGCGTCGCGAAAGACGCCCGATAGATACGGTATAGGCCAGCCCGCATGGAGGGGGCCGGCCGGCGCGGGGCAGGATTATCGCAAAATCCGGCCGGTTCCGCCCGCGCGTCCGTGCCGGGCGGGGCTCAGGCCTGCCGTTGCCGCCGTGCCAGTTCGCCGAGTCGTGCCAGCCGTGCCGCCTGTCCGGCATTCCATGGTGCGGCGCCGGACAGGCGCAGACAGTTGCGGAAACCGCCGCATGGCGAGAACAGCGGACCGGGGGCGAAGTCGATGCCTTCGGCAATGGCGGCATGGAACAGTTCCACGCTGTCGAACGGCTCCGGCAGCGCCAGCCACAGCACGAATCCGCCCTGTGGTTCGGAGATCCGGGTGCCGGCCGGGAAGTGCTCGCGGACGGCGGCGGTCAGCATCCGCATCTGGCTGACCAGCGCCCGGCGGAAGGCGCGCATGTGGCGCGCATAGCCGCCATTTTCCAGGAAGCGCGCCAGCACCACCTGCGACAGGCGCGAGGTCGAGTGCGTACCGATGTATTTCTGCAACTCGACGCTGGCGCGGAAGCGGCCGGCTTCGACCCAGCCGACGCGCAGGCCGGGGGCGACATTCTTGGTCAGTGACGCGCAGTACAGCACATTGCCGGCGGTATCGAACGCCTTGACCGGGCGCGGGCGGCGCGGACCGAAATGGAATTCGCCATAGATGTCGTCCTCGATCAGCGGAATGTCGCGCGCCGCCAGCAGCGACGCCAGCCTCGCCTTGGCCTCGTCCGGCATCAGGCTGCCCAGCGGGTTGGAAAAGTTGGGTACCAGCACGACCGCCTGCACGGCGCCGTTGCGGGTGGCCTGCTCCAGCGCGTCGAGTGAAATGCCGGTCTGCGGGTCGGTCGGAATCTCCAGCGCCTGCAGTCCCAGCGTCTCCAGACAGCGCAGCAGCGTGTAGTAGGCCGGCGACTCGATGGCGACCACATCGCCGGGGCGGGTCAGGGCACGCAGGCACAGGTTCAGGGCTTCCAGCGCACCATGGGTGACGACAATGTCGTCGACGGCGAAGCGTCCGCCCCATTCCATTGCCTGGCGGGCGATCTGGCGGCGCAGTTCGATCGCGCCGGCCGGGTGGCCATAGTCGGCCAGCAGCTCGGGCTGACGGCGCACGGTATCGCTCATCAGCCGGGAGATCGCCGCCAGCGGCAGGTGTGCCGCCGATGGCGTTGCGCTGCGAAAACCGCCCATGCCGCAGTCGGCTTCCTGGGTATGAACCTGCACGTATTGCCAGAGCAGCGGATCGACCGTCACCGGTACCGGTACCGGAAGAGCCGGCGGTGACGGGGGTGTCGGGCGGCGCGGGCGCACATAAAAGCCGGACTGGGGCCGGGCTTCGATCAGACCGCGGTCCTCCAGCAGGCGGAACGCCTGCTGGACGGTCGACAGGCTGACCTGACGACGGGCACGCAGCTCGCGCAGGGACGGCAGGCGGTCGCCATGACGCAGCGTACCGGCGGCGATCTGGCCGGCGATGTCGTCGGCCAGGCGCTGATAGAGGGGAAGCGGCGGGGTCATGCCGACATGCTAACGGCTGGGCGCGACTTGCACAGGGACAGTTGTCGCCCGACTGGACCGGTACAGCCGGTCGGGCCGGGAAATTGTATCGACTCAGCTTGCCGATATCAGTTCGATATAGCGATTTTTACGTGAATAACGGTTTTTCATATGCGAATTTACAACTTTCAATCGCTTTAAAATGCGTAAAAGCGTCACGCTCCAGTGCAAAACAGGGGATTTGGCGCAAAAGGCCAACAAACGGTTTCCACGGCTATGTTTCTGTTGTCAGCGCCGACATAGCATGGCTCGAAAATGCCTCCCGCCTGCCGGCCCTCCCGGCTGGAGCGGGGGCAGACAACGATCCCTCTACAAAGCGGAAGCCCCGACCATGTCCACTCTGACCCCCCTTGCGCTGGAGCGACGCTGTTTCGCTCCGGGCGACGCCTTTCGCCAGGCAGCCACCCTGTCCGGCATGGCAGCCTGCAACACCGTCTGCGAACGCGCGAACAACGATTACGAAGGCTTCTGGGCCGACCTGGCCCGCGAACTGCTGAGCTGGCACAAGCCGTTCACCCGCACCTTCGACGGCAGCAATGCCCCGTTCTTCAAATGGTTCGACGATGGCCTACTGAACGTCTCCTACAATTGCCTTGACCGTCACCTCGACCAGCATGGCGACAAAACCGCCATCATTTTCGAGTCCGATGACGGCCAGTCCACCCCGATCAGCTACCGCAGCCTGTATGAACAGGTGTGCCAGTTTGCCAACGGCCTGAAAAAGCTCGGCGTGGAAAAGGGTGACCGCGTGGTCATCTACATGCCGATGACGGTGCAGGCCGTCATTGCCATGCAGGCTTGCGCCCGCATCGGCGCCATTCACTCGGTGGTGTTCGGCGGCTTCTCCGCCGGCGCGCTGCGCGACCGCATCATCGATGCCGGCGCCAAAATCGTCATTACCGCCAACGAAGGCATGCGCGGCGGCAAGACCGTGCCGCTGAAGGCGACCGTTGACGAAGCGCTGGACGCCGGCGGTTGCGACAGCATCGAGAAGGTCATCGTGCAGAAGCGTACCGCCGGCAATACACCGATGGGTGCGCGCGACATCGGCTGGGACGAACTGACCGCCGGCCTGCCGCTCGACTGCGAACCGACCTGGGTCGAAGCCGACCACCCGCTGTTTATCCTGTACACCTCCGGTTCGACCGGCAAGCCGAAGGGCATCCAGCATTCGAGCGCCGGCTATCTGCTCGGCGCCGCCAACAGCTTCCGCTGGGCGTTCGACTACAAGCCGGACGACGTGTTCTGGTGCACGGCCGACGTCGGCTGGATCACCGGCCACACCTACATCTGCTACGGCCCGCTGGCGATGGGCGCGACCCAGGTCGTGTTCGAGGGCGTGCCGACCTACCCGGACGCCAGCCGCTTCTGGAGCATGATCGAACGCCACAAGGTCACCACCTTCTACACCGCCCCGACGGCGATCCGTTCGCTGATCAAGCTCGGCGCCGATCTGCCGAAGCAGTTCGACCTGTCCAGCCTGCGCCTGCTCGGCACGGTCGGCGAGCCGATCAACCCGGAAGCGTGGATGTGGTACTACGAAGTGGTTGGCGGCGGTCGTTGCCCGATCGTCGACACCTGGTGGCAGACCGAAACCGGCAGCGCGATGATCGCGCCGATGCCGGGCGCGGTGGCGACCAAGCCGGGCAGTTGCACCCTGCCGCTGCCGGGCATCATGGCCGATATCGTCGACGAATCCGGCGCGCCGGTCGAACCCGGCAATGGCGGCTTCCTGGTCATCAAGCGTCCGTTCCCGAGCCTGGTCCGCACCATCTGGAACGATGCCGACCGCTTCCGCAAGACCTACTTCCCGGACGAGTTCAACGGCCAGTACTACCTGGCCGGCGACTCGGCGCACCGCGACGAGGACGGCTA